>NZ_KB235896.1:3843726-4022255 GCF_000332135.1 Anabaena sp. PCC 7108 | reverse complement strand
TTACACACCTGTTTGAGTTGCCAAATTGCTTTGCTAATTGGGACTTTCGGCACTTGTGATTCTTTCATGTCTTAAAGGTAATGCCCAACTCCCCTCTTTTTCTGGTATCCAGGCTATTGTGCTATATCCCTGTCCTACAGTTATTGGTTTATTTCCGGCGATGGATGTGCCACTATGTTGATAAGTTCTTTCTTTGAGTTTGACTGCATCTGGTCGTGACCAGTTCGTATGATCTCCTGCCAATAGAGGTCGCTCCACAGTTGGTATCTGTTTGATATATAGCTGCATCAATTTCTGTCGCTGTGGTCTGCTATCTTGTAGCGCCTCATAGATGCTTGGCCACTTGCGTCTAAATACTGGCGATAAGGACAACTCTGCTAGGCAATAAACATTTCGAGTCAGTAATATCGCATCTGTCAATTCAAAGGTAGCGTCTTTCGCTTTGCCTAAATGTTGGTAGGCTGCTTGACGGAATTCTTCTAATCTGGCAAGTTTCATATTGGCAGGTGAGTAATGGTAGTTCGTTTCTCAGCTTCTGCCAAAAGGGGGTCTGTATTCAATCAGACCCCCTTTTTTTTCTTGAACATCACCGATTTAGTCTAAACTCCAGATATTAGAGAAGGACAAGGACCTAAAACTTTATTTCTGGAAATGGTAGATTATCTCTCTACTCACGGTGGGGGAAAATGGATAAAAGAGCTAGTACCGCAGGGCGGAAGTCAAAAGTCAAAAATGGAATAAAATGAGAGCCAAAATTGAAAATAATGTGTTATTTATCCACAAAGAGGATGTCCCAGAGTTTAAAAAAGGCGGTTCTGTAGTTAGAAATTCTTATTTTTGGGCGCTACGTTCTATTGCTGGACGTGCTAGACGCGATCATGATTGGGAATATGAATCAGATGTTTGGTTAGCACTAACACGGATGTTGATGTCGTTTACTGAATCTGGATATTTGGGATATAGAGAAACTGTCTTAGAGTTTCCCTTATCCCAAGGAAAAATTCCTGATTTATTGCGGGATGTGTCAACTTGGGAATAAATTCAAGGATACTAAAAACGGTTAATATCTCGACTTTTTTTAATTGGAGCGAAGCGACTTGACTTTATTAAGATAACAAAATTCAAAGCGAAAACTTCAATAAAAACTCTGCGTCACTTTGCGTTTACCTCAGCGAACCTCTGTGTTTAAAAGTAAAGTTGACAACCGTTTTTAGTATAATTTTTTGAGGAAAATTTTCAATTAGATTGGATTTGGTATAGCGGTTCTCGGTTGAGTGAGATACAATCACCCCACCCCCAACCCCGCAAGCGAGGAGAGGGCTATGATGTACCTTATTCAAGTGCATATCGCTATATAACATTTCCTAGTCTAATAAAGTACAAAATTATCTGCGTGCATCTGCGTGCATCTGCGTTTAATTATTACTGCTTGTACCTCACTTGAATGGGAATTGCTATAAATTGAACCTCTTTTAAGAAATTGGTTCAAAAACCATTTGCGGAATTATGATATTTTCTTGTAATTGTCCAATTCCTAAAAAACGAGTTTCTTCATAAACTCGCACTAATCCCAAAATATCAAGATTGATAGGAACTTGTTGACCTTGACACCATTTTTTAGCTGCTGTTGATGGTAAACTTACAAAGGGTAAATGTTGCAAAGGTGCATCTGGAGCCATTAGTTGAAATGTCTGGGCTGACAATTGGGTTTCTAACTCGGTGAGAGTGAGACTATCTTGTAAATTGAAACCGCTGCTGACTGTACGTATTAAAGCTGCGAGAGTACCACCTGTATTTAATACCATACCTAAATCACGAGCGATCGCACGAATATATGTTCCCGCACCACAAGCAATTGCTATATCTAGTTCAGGAAAATCCCCATCACGCCAGTCTAAAACTTCTATCTGCAAAACTTCAACTGTCCGCGTAGGTGCTTGGACAATTTGCCCTTTTCGTGCTAAATCATACAGTCTTTTTCCCTCTACTTGAATAGCACTGTAACTAGGAGGAATTTGCTCAATTTTGCCGATAAATTCACCAAGTGCAGTTTTTATTGCTGCTAAATTTAACCCAGGACAAGGTTGAGAAGTGATCACTTCCCCTTCTAAATCATCAGTAGTAGTACTTATACCAAGACGGATAGTAGCTTTGTAAGCTTTTTCACCTGGTAGATATTGTAATAATCTCGTGGCTTTACCCAAAGCGATGGGTAACACACCTGTAGCTTTAGGATCTAATGTTCCTGCGTGTCCTACCCGTTTGAGACGCAGCAGTTTTCTCACCCGCGCTACACAGTCGTGAGAAGTCCAGTCAAGTGGTTTGTTGAGGTTAAGAAAGCCTTGCACGGAATAATTTCTAATTCGTAATTCGTAAGTAATTATATAAGACTTACGCAGAAAAATAAGAATTTTCTTAATAAAGACAAGATGTAAAAAAAACATCACAGAAAAATCATCACATGAAGCAAGGAAACACCAATATCTAATATCCAAAATCCCAACTTGATGATGGTAGAAGGAAGTTTTCTTTCAGGGATAACTCCGTAGAAATTATTATCTAGTACGGGACTTAATTCTTGGCTACTCAAAGACTGAACGAGACTCAAACCCAAAGACTGAGTAGAAATAGTTTTAGCGTATTCAGCGTTAAGATAGGGAAGATATTCGGTTTTTTTTGCCACATGAGCTGCGAAAAAAGGTAAACTCAAAGCTTTGATATAGCCACGTGCTTGGAAAGCATCTCCAACCATTTCCGCAGGTAAGGCTACTTGTTGACTCCCGGAATTACCATTACCGATTGTCGAAAAATGAGTTCCACCAATCAGCAGAACCAGATATTTTTGGGGATTTGTTAACCAAGAAAAAGGTAGAATTTGTTCATATAAAGCTGGTGCAACAGTATCTTCACTACTGCTGACAAGCATTACAGGAGTACGAATTTGGTTTAAGCCAGCTTGTCCAAAAATAGAGCTAGTGATAGGATTAACTGCGATCGCTGCTTTGACTCTTTCATCCCGCAAATTATATTCCTCTCCTGACTTAGTTGGCAATTCTAAAGCCCGACATTGCAGCATTAAAGACATATTCCACGTATTTCTCAGTTCTGCTGGTGTACAGTCCTTTTTTAACTGGTCAAAGTTAACCTTTGCACCTGCTAAAGCTAAAGCTGTATAACCACCAAAAGATTGACCAAATACACCAACTTGTTGCAGATTTAACCGACCTTTAAAGTTGGCATCAAACTGGTTAGCTTTTTCTAGTTGATCTAGTATGTACTTAATATCTAATGGTCTATCTGTAAATTCTCCTGGTTCTACTAATTTACTGGTGTTACTCTTAATCAGAGATTGTCTAGGGTGCAATTGTTTAGCACTACTATTGGGATGATTAGGAACAACAACCGCAAACCCTTGGGAAGCCAAGTGATTGGCTAAATAACGAAAATTACTGCTGTTTAAACCTAAACCATGAGAAATGACAATTACAGAGGCCGAATGTTGAACTTTAGGAAGATAAACATCTGTCAGCAATAGCCGATTCCGGTTGAAGTCAAAAAATTTCAGTGTATACTTTTTGGGTTTAAAATTGCCTTCAGTTGGTAAATTTGGCAATTTAGACAGATTCACCTTTTGGATAGTAGCAGCTTCTAGATCAGATTTATGCTGAACTAAAGCGATCGCTTGATTAGTTTGACTAATTAGTTTTTCTAGTTTTCCACATATTTCTAAACTATTAGCTAAATTAATGTGAATATTACTACTAGGATACTTACGTAACAAATTTAATAACGTTAATCCTTCTGGCTCCCCAGATGCTAAAATCATTGCTGATCGTAAAGCCTGAAATGCTGAATCAGTTTGATGAGATTTGGTTTGAATTAATTCTGCTAACCTTCTTACCAGAAATTCTCCTTGCTGTGTATGGAGAAATTGTGAAGCAACAGCAGGACTTATTTTTAACGACCTGAGTAAAATCGGTCTTAATTCTTGGAGTTTTTCAAGTGAAATATACTGCTGATAAACGTTCAATTCATGATCAATGACTCCCGTTTTGGCATAGACTTCTAAACTAATCACGGGAAAGGAAACTTCTAGTAATGAATAAGAAGCATATATTTTTTCTGCTGCCATGACAGAGTTACTAATTCCAAATGTTGGCAGCAATATCGAAAGCACCAGCAATAGCGAATTCTTTTTCACTCTGCTGGACCAATTACCAAACCAACTTTTCATCGCTCAAATGTTTCGGTGATGTTGTTTAGCGAGGCGATATATTTGGTAGTTCTTCACACACCTTGATGGATTTATATACTATTCTTAACTTCAGTCTTCTGGATATTTTTGAGATTTTTTTTATCTTGAATACAAGCTGAAAAATTTAAAGTAAATAAAGCCAATTAATAGGACAAATATCCACCTGATACGAGGTTGACTTTACTTAATTGTAGCCACTGATAATCATAACAACTAAAAAATGACTCTACCTCAGTAGAGATGATGTGGCTTTAAATATATAGCAGGTGAGAGGTAATATCTGTAATTTCTATTATTCAGATTTTCCTAAAGCTATAGCTACTGAACCAGAAACAACTAATAATGCTCCAATAATTCCGATAATTGTGATGTTTTCTGGTGGAATTAGAGTGGATGAAATTTTTGAAGTAATCCAAACGGATATTAAAGTCACAATAGGAGCTAATGCTAATACTGCGCTGACTCTTGATGCTTCCCAATGTGCTAATGACTCAGCAAAAGCGCCATAAGCAATTAAAGTATTTAATCCACAAAACAGTAGTACTCCTAAATGGAAAGAGTCAAGAGAAAAAACTGTATTTATTTTGGCTAAAGGAGTGAATAATAAAGCACATCCCCCATAAATTATCAGCATAATATGAAAGGATGCTAAAGATTTCAATAACTGCTTTTGTGCCAAAGCATAAATAGCCCATGCTACTGCTCCTAAGACAATTAACCCACTACCAAAAAAATATTGCCGAGGTGATGTGATTAAATTTGTAAATTGGGCATTAAAAAACAGTAAAAAACCTAAAGTTAGGATACTTACACCCACCCACTGACGCAGTGTATAATGCTCTTTAAAAATAACTAATCCGCCAAAACCTAATAAAACAGTAGCCAACTGAATGATTACTTCCGCATTAGCTGCTGCTGTTAATGCTAAACCTTGCATGAATAAGAAGTAATTACTTGCTAAAAATATTGTGGCTATTGCTAACAATTTTCCAGAAGTGGTACGTAATTGTTCTAGAGTTGGTAATTTTTGTTGTATGAACAAATAAATTAAAAGTAAAATAAAGGATATCAAAAACCGAAACCAAATGACGGTGTAAACATCTAAAACTTTTAGTGTTACTGTTAGAGCAATTGGTAGAATTCCCCATAAAAAAACTGTCAGCAGCGATAAACCTAGCCCTAAACGCCAGCGACCAGAACTTTGATGCATCATAAATAACAAGTAGGTGGGCGTGAATATTTATCGTTACTTAATTACGAATTACGTATCCCTTACGGGAGCCATAGGAAATATTACGAATTATTTCAATGCTACCTACTTAGTTGTGGTGATGGGTTTTAAATTTCTGGCTTTGTAGAATGTTTCTAAGCTATTGCTATCGCCCACAAAACGCCAATGCCACGGTTCATAACTTACACCTTGAGAATTACCTTTGGGAAAAGACATCTCAAAACCAAATCGGGCTGCATTAGCTTGTAACCACTGATAAGCCTTAGTATTCTCAAAATTAGCTTGAAGATTAGTTGCTGGTACAGTTCCATCTCCTATATCCACAGCGTAACCTGTGTGATGTTCGCTATGACCAGGAGGAGCGCTGAGAGAGGCTCTTTCTGCAGGGGTTTGATTGCGCTGCGCCCCAACATCAAAAAATAACTGTTCTTGGTCTTTAACTGAACGAAAGCCAGAAATTGGCGTTAGGATTACCCCTGCACTTCTTGCAGCTTGTACCATTGCTTGAAACTTTTGTGCTGCGACCTGTCGCATTTTGATCCGTCTATCTGCTGTAATCGGTACTAGTTCTGATTCTGGTGCTTCTGTGTAAGCCAAATGTCCCAAAATAGTATTGTTGTCGATAGTTGGGGAATTAGTTGGTGTAGGTACAGAACTAGTTGATTCTGGTATTGAATCCGCAGCTTTTTTAGGTGCTGTCACAAAAAACAAAAACCCGCTGGTTACAGCCAGTAGGACAAATCCTGTTAATCCCCCAATCAGCAAAACTACTGGTTGTACGCGCAGCTTAGACCCGGTATCAGGAGTATCGCGTAAAGCTACTGGAATATCATCTCCAGCACCAGACGATGAGTTTTGCGGTTTTTCTGAAAACCCAGCCTTTTTCAAGTTTCAACTCCTGTGTTTGTGCAATTTTGGATTTTGGATTTTAGATTTTAGATTTTGAAAAACTGACTAAATTAGCTGTTCGGCTGTCCATCTCTCCTACTATTTCAGGACTTAGGCAACTGGTACATTGGTAGGGTGCGTCAGATATCAACAATCTGTTTATTTGCAGGATTTATGCAGTAGTAAAGCACCCTACAACAGATTTTTAGTGTGACACTTGCCTAAGTCCTATATTTTTCAAGTTAGTACTATTCAAAATAGTAGGCTGGCAAAAAATAACAGTTATCGATATCATTTTATATTCCTATTTTTTAGATAAAATCTTGATAAATCTCTTAGAACTATACGTTAAGTTGGTGGGATTAGTCCTAGTAGGAGTAATCTTAGGACGTAAATTACCTGCTAAATTTCCTACTCATTTAGGTCAGTTTCTCTTTTGGGTAGGAGTACCGATAAGCATTGTTTCGTTTTTACGCCAAACAGACTTATCAGGACAAATTTGGATTGCACCAGCGATCGCTTACTTAGCTATCTTCCTAGGGGCATTTTTAGCTTGGTTAGGGATTAAAGGTCAAGCCTATTTGACAAATTCTCTCCCTGAACCATCAACACAAGGTAGTTTTATTTTAGCGTCTATGGTGGGTAACACAGGTTATCTGGGCTTTCCCATCACTTTAGCAATGGTCGGCAAAGAATACTTCGCCTGGGCATTATTCTACGATTTATTGGGGTCACTGTTCGGCGCTTATGGTTTGGGTGTATTACTAGCTGCCCGTTTTGGCAACACAGTCCAAAATTATGGGCAGATGGCTAAAGTTATTTTAATCAATCCTGCCCTCTGGAGTTTTGGATTTGGTTTGCTATTTCGCCAAGTGACAATTCCCACAGTTTTGGAATTTTGCTTAGATAAATTAGCTTGGAGTGCTGTTGCTTTATCCTTGATTTTAATTGGCATGAGACTTTCACGGCTGAATTCGTGGTACAAACTCAAACCAGCAGGAACGAGTATCATCATCAAAATGCTTTTAGTTCCGCTGATTTTGGGTAGCACTTTACCAGTGTTTGGTATCACTGGTGGTGCAGCACAGGTAATTGTATTACAAATGGCCATGCCTCCAGCATTTGCCACATTGGTATTAGCCGAAACCTTTGATCTAGATCGTGACTTGGCTGTAACTGCTTTAGCAATGGGGGCTATGGTATTGTTAGTTACTTTACCGATGTGGTTGTGGCTGTTTTAATTTTGGATTTTAGATTTTAAATTTTGGATGAGTCGTTTTTTCACTAAATCAACAAGGTTGACTCAATTTTACCTCCAGTTCTGCCGGGGTTGTATGTTCATACTTTTCAAAAGGTTGATGAATCCAGGGGTTATTAGGTAGATAATCAGCATAGTAATTGGGAGTAATAACAGAACAGGATTTATACCAAATTACGGCAGTACGGATTTCTGCAATTGAGTACTGACTATATTGTTGTAGCCAAGGAATAGTTTGTTGAAGAGTAATCCCAGAGTCTACTAAATCATCTACTAGCAGAATCCGGGAACCTAATGTGTCGGTAGTCATCGTTAGGTGAGGGGAAACTATTAAACCTCCTCTTTCTTGCTTACCAGCACCGTTATAAGATGATGTCGCTAAAATTGCTAAAGGTTGATTGTATATCCGTGATAATAGATCACCCACTCGCAGTCCACCTCTAGCAAGACAGACAATTTGGTTAAATTGCCAACTGGATTGATAAATCTTCACAGCTAATTGTTCAATTTTATGGTGATAATCTGACCAAGAAATGTAAAGGTCTGACATAAGACTTTGGAAATTGTGTTAACTAATACTTCAAGTAAGCCAAGTTCTTTATTTTAAAATAAGCGGGATTTATTATGAAAGATTCTGACCTAAATTTGCCAAAATCTTTGACAAGTCAAAAATTAGATTTAAAAACTAAACTGGCTTATGGTGCTGGTGATTTGGGACCAGCGATTACTTCCAATATTGCCATCTTTTTTCTGTTGGTGTTTTTTACCAATGTCGCTGGTATTCCCGCTGGTTTAGCTGGCAGTATTTTGATGATTGGCAAAATTTGGGATGCTGTTAATGATCCCATTGTAGGATGGTTGACTGATAAAACGAAATCTCGTCGCTGGGGTCGTCGTTTACCTTGGATGCTATATGGGGCAATTCCCTTTGGGATTTTCTTTTTCTTACAGTGGATTGTACCAAAATTTAGTGTTGAGCAAAGCAGTAATATTTGGCCATTGTTCTGGTATTACGTAGCAATTGGCGTGATATCTCAGGCGTTTTTCACTGTTGTTAATTTACCTTACACGGCAATGACACCTGAACTATCTCAAGATTATGATGAACGGACTAGTTTAAATAGCTTTCGCTTTACTTTTTCTATTGGTGGCAGTATTTTATCGCTGATTTTAGCGCAAATTGTTTTTTCTCAAATCGCAGATCCTCAAGAACAGTATATAGTTTTAGCCGCAATTTGTACTGTAATTTCTGTTTTAGCTTTGTATTGGTGCGTTTACGGTACACGCAATCGCATTATGGCTTTTGAGGCTAAACGTCTGCAACTTGAGGAACCAGCAGAAATTCCTTTTATTGAACAACTAAAAATAGTCTTTACTAATAAACCATTTCTATTTGTGATTGCTATCTATCTTTTTTCTTGGTTAGGTGTACAAATCACAGCGAGCATAATTCCTTATTTTGTTATTTACTGTATGGGACTGAAAAATTCAGATGTTCCCACGGTTCTGATTGCTGTACAAGCAACTGCGTTATTAATGCTATTCGTTTGGAGTAATTTAAGTAAAAAACTTGGTAAAAAGCTAGTTTATTTTCTGGGAATGAGCATTTGGATTATCGCCGCGGCGGGACTATTTTTCTTAAAATCTAATCAAATTGGGTTGATGTATTTAATGGCTGTCATGGCTGGTGTTGGTGTTTCTACAGCTTATTTAATTCCCTGGTCAATGATTCCTGATGTGATTGAGTTAGATGAACTACAAACTGGACAAAGAAGAGAAGGAATTTTTTATGGATTTATGGTTTTATTGCAAAAGTTTGGTTTAGCTTTTGGGCTATTTATAGTCGGTAATGCTTTAGAAGCTTCTGGTTTTAAAGCAGTTGTCGCTGGACAAAGTACGCTTCCTATACAACCTGATTCAGCATTATTTGCTATTCGGATTGCTGTGGGACCGATACCGACAATTTGTTTAATTATTGGTTTGATTTTAACTTTTTTCTATCCGATTACCCGCGAGATGCACGCAGAAATTATGTTGAAGTTGCAAGAACGACGAGAGAATATTGGGGAATAATTGAAAAGCTGTGAATCTGAACAAATTGCATTATTGAGGTTTTTCTCCCAATTTGGTTTTGATGCGTGGATATAAATTGAAACTGACAATTTTTTGCCTTCTCCTTGAAGTTATTGATCCTTTCGGCTTTGATGGGGGTTTTATTTCACGCAAATAAGTATTAGCAATATCTTCTAGTAAATTATCAACACTATCTAATGAACCACGTGGTTCTGTAATTTGAATACTATTTATCCATTCTTGTGCTATCTTCAAGATTCTTTCTTGATAGGGAACTTCATTCAGATTGTCTTCTGAAAATAAATATCCTTCTTTAACGTTTTTCTCCATGCGGTGAGCAAAATCTTTGAGAAATTTAATATCTTCCATACCAAAAATTTGCACTCTTTTCCAACTTAGCCAATTCTTGAGAAAGCGTATACGAATATTTTGCTTATCAAAAGCAATCACGCCAATATTGATCCGTTCATCTGTGATCGGATCAGGAACATACTGAATTATACTGTATCTACTTGCCATAGCGCCTACATCACACATTGGCTAAAGGGATTCCAGCAACTCGTACTGGCGTTTAATCAAAAACTCGACTATTGCTATTCTCTCATCCATTGTAATACCCCATTCGTCAGGAGGTCTAGCCACTGCTTGAATAATTTTTTCCTCTGTGACTTGTTCTAGAGTGAAAAGTGCTGTCTTAATTTCATCCTTAGTCAAGCCGCAACTCATAACCAGTTTACGGTGAATCGTAGCTTCAGGTGCAGATTTTAATGTTTCTAGATTCTAATCATATCCACCTGGAAAAAAGCGCCCATGATCTACAGAAGATACTAAACAAGGATGGGCTTTCTGATATATAAATTGCTCATCTTGACTTTCAACCCAACCAAATAAGACACTTAACAAAGCAAACCGTTCTCTATTTCCAGAGTGATCTTTATATATGCGAGTATCACGATCATCAAAACAGTTAGGAATAAAATGAGTTGCATGGGCTTTACCAGGAGATAAGAAGGCAAATTTTGGATCTAGTTCCAGTAAATCTTTTGAAATTTCAACAATTTGGGGTTTACCAACTGGCGCTCCTATTGCTGAACCTAATTGAGCTACGATGTGATCGGTAATAATTTGCCGACCAGCTTGTTGTCCTTTGATAACATACTCACATTTATCCATTCCTCTAGCAAAAACTGGACTAGCTGAAGAAGTCAAATAACGCCGAAATGTAGTTATGATTACTGGTTCTTCAGGATTTTTAAGTAATTCTTCTAAAGAAAGTTTCCATCTTGCCCTATCTTCTTCTATATTTATTTCGTTGTTCACATGATGGCTGTAAAATCAAAAAAATATCCCAAGTTTATTGGTTAAGTATTGACAATACTTGATTTTTTTTATTTAAACAAGTGTCATATTGCTTTTATATTTTCTACTATTAATAATATTTCAGTGCAACATAGCCTCAAGCTGAAGCACAATCTAGCGAAATGTGGGTTAAAAGTGCGGAGAAGAGGACAATCTTTACGGCATTTCCACATCCGCATGATTTCTGAGGCTACTGAATAAAGTAACGAAATATGAAGTTTATATTAAGAAGTATGAATATTCCTAATGCAAAACTAAATAATATTTTATTATGATACATATAAGAAACGTTAATATTGGAAAATGACTGTTGTTGGGGATTAATTTTGACTTGAAAAATCAATTTTTTGAATAAGGGAACAGAGAATCGATGAATAAATATTTAATGAAAACCATAGACTATCAAGAATGGAAAATTGAACTATATCAGTGGTTTGCCAAAAAAAGATTTGAAATTATCTGCTATAGCCCAACTGGGAACAAACTAGATTATTCAAAAATATCTATGCGTTGTTGGTTTAACGAAGATTTTGCTATTGATGAAGCTAAGGAATTTATAGATTTAATTATTAGCCAACAAAATATAAATCCAATATCGGTATCAAATTGGGATCACTTTAAGTTAGCTGAAACTCAACAAAGAGATTTATCAAAGTTGGCGGTTTAAAGTCACCAGTGTGTATAAATTCATTGTTTTTAGCTCATTTGTTTACATCAATTATGGAATGTATCCAAATAAATAAGCAACCCAGCCAATTAAACCACCACCGCATACTAACCATGCAGCATTAATGCGGTAGCGCAGTACTAAAATTACTGAGATGAGAGCGATCGCACTGGCAATAAAATCCATATAAGGCGCTTTTTGTATTGTTAATGTCGCTATTGCCAATTGCAGCGTAGCCAATACCATGAGCGCCACAGCACTAACATTGACAGAATCTAAAAAAGCCCTTGTCCAAGCAGAGGTACGTAAACGGGGAATCAAGGGGTTTAAAGCAGCAACGAACAAAAATGAAGGCAGAAAAATTCCCAAGGTAGCCACGATTGCACCAGGCATACCAGCGAGGACATAACCAATAAAGGTAGCAGTAGAAAGAACTGGGCCAGGAGTAAATTGACCAATTGCGATCGCATCTAGTAACTGCTGTTGTGTCAACCAGCCATATTCTTCAACTAATCCGCCTTGCAAAAAGGCTACTAATAAATAGCCACCACCAAACAAAACACTACCAACTTTCAGAAAGAACCAGCCCAATTGCCACAAAGGCACAGATACAGCACTTACTGATGTTACTTGCCAAGTTGCACCTATAGTTAAACCAGCAATTAATAAATTAGTCTGATTTCCGGGAGTATGATTTTGATTATGACGATTTAACCAAAGCATACCTAAAAATCCGCCAATTAATAGAGCAATTATTTCATTGACTTTCCAGAAAAATGTTACCACCCCAACCATTATTGCAATTACTAACAATTGGCGTGTTTTCACTGCTTTTTTTGCCAAGCCCCAAATAGCATTGAGGATAATGGCTAAAACAGCCGGTTTAATTCCATAAAGTAAAGGTGCAACTTGGGGTAAAGTACCATAATTGACATAAATTCCAGCAAGTACACCTGTAATTAAAACCGCAGGTAAAATAAAACAAACACCCGCTACAATTAGCCCCAACCATCCTGCATAAATGTATCCAATATGAATCGCCATTTCTGTGGAATTTGGACCAGGAATTAAGTTAGTTGCACCTAGCAAATCTAAAAAATGTTCTCGCGTCAGCCACTGACGGCGCTTGACTACCTCATCTTCTATCATGGCAATATGGGCAACTGGTCCGCCAAAACCAATCATCCCTAATTTTAAAAATAGTTTAGCAACTTCACCCAAACGACTTAATGGTAATTTATTCATGATTGCCTAGGCAATATTGTTTAACTGTACGAAATTAATCGCTATTTCTAAACTACTGTTAATAGGTTAAATTTAGGCTGTTTGTTGCATATTTAATCAAGTAGACTAATTTACTATTATTTTAGTAATATAGCAATTCCCATTGTAGTCAGATACAAGCAATTAATAATTAAACGCGGATGGACGCAGATAAACGCAGATAATTTTGTACTTTATTAGACTAGGAAATGCTAGATCTGTTTTTTATGAAGATGTAATTGATCCGTTGTTGTAAAGCCGAGAATCCCTACCCATGGAACCTCTCTACCAGATTTATTTGGTACTTCACATAAATTGGTATAAAATTAAATCTGAATTAAGGTAGTTTATAATTTTGTAAGCTGAGATTTAGCTGTGTCTGGATAATCACTAAATATGCCATCTATGGCTAATTCAAAAAATATTTCATATTCCGATTGGGGGTTTCCTTGCAGATTTAAAGGTAAGAAAAAATCTTCATTGCGGAATGTCCAAGCGTGGACTTGTAAATTAGCTGCATGAGCATTATTAACTAAATATGTTGGTGATAATAATTTACCTGTAATATCTCTAGGAATTAGTAAGTTTTTATTGACTCCTATTGCTTGTGCATATTTAGCAATTTCTATTAATTCGGTTTTGGTAACTAAGTCTTGATATGTACGATGATCACCATTAACTACAAAATCATAAGGTTTTCCAGAATCATTAATTAACTGTACTAGAGGTAAATTTGTTTTTTGAGATAATTCTTTTAAGTTACTAACTTCAAAAGATTGAATAAATACAGGTAAATTAATTTTTTGTAAATTCAGTAAGAGAGTTTCTTCTAGTGGCAAACCAATTGATTGGAAATAACTGGGATGCTTTGTTTCTGGGTAAATACCAATAATTCGACCAAGTTCTAAACTTTTAGCTTGGGCTAAATCAATTATTTCTTGTAAAGTGGAAATAGTAAATATTCCATCATAAGCTGTATTTTGCGGGCGCAATTGAGGAATACGTTCTTTAGCTTTTAACGTTTTTAATTCTGCTAAAGTAAAGTCTTCTGTAAACCAACCTGTTTTTACTTTACCATCTATTATTTTTGTGGTTTTTAAATGAGAAAATTCTGGATGAATAGCAATATCAGTAGTTTCAGAAATTTCATTTTCATGACGAGCAATTAAAACACCATCTTTGGTAATTACTAAATCTGGTTCAATATAATCAGCACCTAAATCAATTGCTAATTCATAGGCAGCTAAAGTATGTTCAGGACGATAGCCACTTGCACCCCGGTGAGCGATAATAATAGAAGAGTTAATAGTGTAATTTTTAGCCATAAATGTATAAAATTAGAGATTTTGTTAATTACTAATTTTCAGAAACATCGAATTTCATCCAGTAAATCTGTTTAGAGCCATAAAATGGAATCAGGGGTGATAAACACAGCACCTGCAAACAGCAGTTTTTATCGTTCTTAATTCTATTCACTAGGTATTTTTAGGTATTTTTCTGTAGGTCTTATGCTCCAAATTCAATCAGAAATAAAGCGTGTGGAAGAACTGCGGCGGTTATTGCAACAAGCCAGCTATGCTTATTATGTTCTTGATGCACCAATAATGGAAGATACTGTTTATGATCGACTATATCGAGAATTGCAGGAGCTAGAAACTAAATATCCTGAATTAATCACTCCTGATAGTCCGACTCAGCGCGTGGGTGAGCGACCTGCAACACATTTTACCTCGGTACGCCATAATATTCCCTTGTACAGTTTAGAAAACGCTTTTAATATTGAGGAGTTGCAAAGTTGGGATCAACGTTGGCGAAGACACTTGCCATCTCAGTATTCTCTCAGTGATGTGGAATATGTAGCCGAGTTAAAAATTGATGGTGCGGCTTTGGCGTTAACTTACGAAAATGGAGTTCTAGTCAGGGGTGTGACTAGAGGTGATGGGGTAATGGGTGAAGATATTACCCAGAATGTGCGGACAATTCGTTCAATTCCTCTCCGTTTGAATTTTGACAGCTTGGAAAATATAGAAAAGGTGGAAGTACGTGGAGAGGTATTTTTCCCTTTGGAAGTGTTTAAAGAAATTAACACCAAAAAACAAAAAGCAGGTGAGCAGTTATTTGCTAATCCCCGTAATGCTGTAGCTGGTACACTTAGGCAGTTAGATTCGCGGATTGTAGCACAGCGACAGTTAGATTTCTTTGCCTATACTCTGCACATTACGGGGCTGGATGATTCTAGTATTGCCAATACCCAATGGGAAGCTTTAGAATTATTGCAAAAGCTGGGGTTTCGGGTTGACGCTAATCATAAACTGTGCGTTTCCATAGCGGAAGTTGCAGAATATTACAACTATTGGGATACTGAAAGGCTAAATTCACCCTATATGACCGATGGGGTAGTGGTAAAATTAAATACTTTTAGGCTGCAAGAACAATTAGGATTTACACAGAGGTTTCCCCGGTGGGCAATTGCGCTTAAATATCCAGCAGAAGAAGCTCCTACCCGTGTGGAAAAAATTACGGTGAATGTGGGGAGAACGGGGGCTTTAACACCTTTAGCGGAAATGTTGCCTGTACAATTAGCAGGGACAACAGTTGCTAGGGCTACTCTACATAATAGCGATCGCATTGAACAATTAGATATCCGCATCGGTGATACTGTCATTGTTCGCAAAGCTGGGGAAATTATCCCGGAAGTGGTGCGGGTAATTAAAGAACTCCGTCCAGCTGATACTCAACCTTTCATTATGCCTACCCATTGTCCCGTATGTGGACAACCTGTGGTGCGAGAATCTGGGGAAGCGGTGACAAGATGTGTAAATGCTTCCTGTCCAGCAATTCTCAAAGGAGAGATTGAACATTGGGTGAGTCGTGACGCTTTGGATATTAAAGGTGTAGGTGAAAAGTTGGTACATCAACTAGTGGATAAAAAGTTGGTGTCTTCTGTTGGCGATTTATATAATTTGACAGCAGAAAAGTTATGTGCATTGGAAAGGATGGGTCAAAAGTCAGCGGAAAAATTGGTGAATGCGATCGCACAATCAAAAAATAAACCTTGGTCACGGGTATTATATGGTTTAGGCATCCGTCACGTTGGTAGTGTCAACGCCCAATTATTAACAGAGAAATTCACCACTGTAGAAGACTTAGCAGCAGCCAGACAATCAGATATTGAAGGCGTTTATGGTATCGGTGCAGAAATTGCCCAATCAGTTTATCAATGGTTCCGCACCCCTGCAAATCAAACTTTAATTTCTCGTCTTCAAGCATTGGAGTTACAATTAGCTACCACTGAACAACCGAAAGCACCAGGGGAAGGTAATCCCCAGTTTCTAGGTAAAACTTTTGTGGTTACGGGTACATTACCAACTTTAAAACGCGATGAAGCTAAAGCATTGATTCAAAAAGCTGGGGGTAAAGTGACTGACTCAGTAAGTAAGAAAACAGACTTTTTGGTTGTAGGTGAAGATGCTGGTTCTAAGTTAGAAAAAGCAAGGGATTTGGGAATTGTTCAATTAAGTGAAACACAGTTATTAGAAATGTTGGAGCAATAGTTAAGTAGGTAGGCACAATTAAACATAACTACGGTTTTTGATACTTACCTGGATACTTACGGGCAAAATATTCTTCCATAATTTCTAAAATCATTGGTGCAGCTACACTCCCACCACCACCACCAGAATGTTCAGCAAAAGCCACAATGACAATTTCTGGTTTATCAGCTGGTGCATAAGCACCAAACCAAGCATGATTCTCTTTTACTCCATGATTCCAAGCTTCCGCTGTACCACTCTTACCAGCTACTGGGGGAATAGTAGGTTTATTCAGAGCCTTTCCTGTACCTTCAGCTACGACTTTACGTAATCCTTCACGGAGTATTTTGATGGTTGTCGGTTTCATATTTAAAGATTTGCGCCATTTTTTTGCGTCACCATTGTCTTTGAATAGATGAGGCTGAACCCGATAACCACCATTAGCAGGGACAGAGAACATTACAGCCACTTGTAGAGGTGTCGTTTGTAAAGCACCTTGACCAATTGACATATTAATGGAATCACCTACAGTCCAAGGCATTTTCCAAACTTTCTGTTTCCAAGTTTCATCAGGAACTAAACCTTTTGCTTCTTCGGTGGAGAACTCAAAGCCAGTTTTTTCACCAAATCCATATTTGCGAGTCCATTCAATTAATTTCGGACCACCTACTCCCTTACCTATTTGATAAAAGAAAGTGTCACTACTCCACTGTAATGCACCCACAAAACCCAATGGACCAAATCCGGCGTGGTTCCACTCACCAAACCTTGTCCCACCAATATTCAAAGAACCATAGGTTTGTAGGACTGTGTTGGGAGAAAATTTACCCGATTCTAGTCCCGCAGTTGTGGTAACAATTTTAAAAGTACTCGCAGGGGGAAAGACACTCAAAGCCCGATTCACCAAAGGATGATCCTCTCCTTGGACGGTTTTCCAGTCTTTTTGAGAGAGTTTTTGTTTAGAAAAAATATTGGGGTCAAAGGTAGGATGGGATACCATTCCTAATACCTCACCATTGTTGGGGTTTAGTGCCACAATTGCCCCGTTGCGATTACCTAAAGCCTTTTCTGCTGTTTTTTGCAATTCTACATCTATCGTCAAGTGTAAATCATTACCAGGTTTTGCTTGTTTTTCTCCCAATACCCGCAGCGGTCTACCTGCACCATCTACTTCTACTTGCTGACCACCCCATTCACCCCGGAGAGTTTTTTCATAAGCTTTTTCTACACCCATCTGACCAATGACATCTCCTAGACGGTAGCCTTCTGACTTTCGTTTTTTTAACTGTTCTGCGGTCAGTTCACGGGTGTAGCCGATGACATGGGATAATTGTCTGCCTTGAGGATAATAACGCACAGCATCTGTATTGATTTCTACATCTGTCAGTTCGTTTTCATACTCCTTTAAAGCTGTGATTTGCGCTTCATTTAAGTCACGAGCAATTCTAATCAGGGTAGATGAATTAGCTCCAGCTTGTACTAGTTTCTTTTCCATTTCCTCTTGAGGAATGTCAAGCAGTTGACTCAAACGCGATCCCACCACAGACCAAGATGGTTTAGTATGTGCCATAGGCCACAAATACACTGACCGAGGATAGCGAGTAGTTGCTAACAGTTTGCCATTGCGGTCAAAAATGTTGCCTCGTTCTGGTTGTTTAGCAATCATCCGAATCCGGTTGGACTCAGCACGTTGTCGGAGTTTTGCACCCTCAATTATTTGCAAATAAGCTAAACGAGCGCCTATTGCAGATGTCATCAATAAAGTGAATACAATTAAAAATATTGATTGAGAATTGCGCCCGACTGTGCGTGTATTTTTCTGTCCGCCTAGTACGGGTGGTTGTAATAAATTCATACGCTTAGGAGAATTTGACAATTATTGACAATTATTAATATATGCAACTGTTTTGTTCAGATGTGAGAATGACTAGAACTAATACTACGCTCGCTCCTTTTTGTCAACTCTTTGCTTAGGTGCCAGATGTGAGGCTTTCATAAGTGCATTTTACGCTTTTGCAACATATAAAATAAACACATTGAGATTGAAAAGCAAAAATCTCTACTAGTTACAAGTTATGAAATGCTTTGTCATCATGTTAGCACTACCATTTACATTAATCTTTCGTGTTGGTAGAGACAGTTAATCATAGCTACTTATTACTACTAGTGATAGCGATCGCTCCCGGAAATGCGAACACACAAAATGTCTCTACCAAAATATTACTCAGTATTCATAGTGAAACAATAGAAAGTATATTCTTAATAAGAGTGTTTTTGCCGTATACAATCCCGACTATGATCTGTATTCTGTTTAACACCCTACCTAGCTTGGCTAAGTTTTCTAAAATTAGGGCATTCTACTGAAGAATATGGCTCAAACTGTGATGCAAAATCAGAGGAGTGTAACGTCTTTTCAACCACTTGATGTTGAATTGCGTAACGTATTCAAGTTTTTTAACCAAGAGCCAGCTGTACATGGCGTAGATTTGGATGTTAGACAGGGAGAGTTTTTTAGTATATTAGGCCCTTCTGGTTGTGGTAAAACAACTACACTGCGCTTAATTGCTGGGTTTGAAAAAGTAGATGCAGGTAAATTATTGATTCGGGGTCAGTCAATGACCAATGTTCCTCCTTATCGAAGACCTGTAAATACTGTATTTCAAAGCTATGCTCTTTTTAACCATCTGAATGTATGGGATAACATCGCCTTTGGGCTGCGGTTGCAAAAATTAACCAAGTCAGAAACTGACAGCAGAGTCATAGAAGCTTTAAAGCTCGTAAAAATGGAAAGTTTGCGATCGCGCTTACCTTCTCAACTTTCTGGTGGTCAACAGCAACGAGTAGCCTTAGCTAGAGCTTTGGTTAATCGTCCCGCAGTTTTACTTCTAGATGAACCATTGGGAGCATTAGACCTCAAACTCCGCAAAGAAATGCAGGTTGAGTTATCAAATTTACACAAAGATTTAGGATTGACATTTGTGATGGTGACACACGATCAAGAAGAAGCACTCTGCTTATCTGATCGCATTGCTGTGATGAATCAAGGCAAAATTGAGCAAGTTGGTACTCCCAGCGAAATTTATGAACACCCCCAAACCCCCTTTGTTGCTGATTTTATTGGCGATACAAACTTATTCAGCGGTGAAATCACCACGGTAGATCCTGAATGGGTGAAAATTTTGACCAAAACCGGACTCTCTATCGTCACTACACGTTCGGAAGATACACCAACTGAATTATTACAAGCAGTAGTCATCAGTGTCCGCCCAGAAAAAATTCAGATTTCTCTTTATCAACCGAATCTGCCCACAAACTGCTTTGAAGGTAGATTAGTCAATGTTATGTACTTAGGTACTCATGTTAATTATGTTGTGGAATTAGTCAACGGCATCAATATCAATGTTTTACAACCTAACACTTTTGGCAGCTTACCAGACCGCAACACACCCATTTATATTTGGTGGGCAGAAACTGACTGTATTGCTATTAGTCAAGAATCAAAAACCCAAATTTCATAGTCTAATAACTAATGACTAACAGAAGGCAATTTCTGAGAAAAATAGCAGCACTTTCTAGCCTGTCTTTAAGTAGTTGCGGCTGGAGATTGGCTAATGTCGGAGACAATTATACTGGTTCAAATCAAAGCGACGAATTACATTTATATACATGGACACAGTATACTGATCAAGAATTACTATCCACTTTTACTGCCCAAACTGGCATGAAAGTAGTGGCGGATGTATATGATTCTAATGATGTCATGCTGGCTAAGTTACAAGCTGGAGGTGGTGGCAGTTACAGCATTATCTATCCATCTGACTATATGGTGCAGAAAATGGTAGATAAAAATTTGTTAACGCCAATCAATCATCAAAGCTTAATTGGGCTAGAGAATTTATTCCCACGATTCCAGAATCCTAGTTATGACCCTTATAACCGTTATAGTATTCCCTTCAATTGGGGAACAACGGGTTTACTTTATAACTCGGAAAAACTCTCAACTGCACCAGAAGATTGGGAATATCTTTGGCAAAATAAAGATAAACTTCAGAAGAAAATGACTTTACTTAATGATGTGCGGGAGGTGATGGGTGCAGCATTGCGGATGCTAGGTTATTCTTATAATTCACAAAATGAAAAAGAAATTAAACAAGCTTATGAGAAATTGAAAGAACTCAAACCGGCAATTGCTGCTTTTGATACTGATGCTTGGCAAAACCAAATTCTCGCAGGTGATTTATTATTAGCTATGTGTTACTCTGCCGATGCAGTGAAAATATCTAAAGAAAACCCCAACCTGAAATTTGTAATTCCTCGTAGTGGTTCCTCTTTATGGACAGACACTATTGTAATTCCCAAAATATCACCTAATGTTGCTGGAGCTTATGCTTGGATTAACTTGATTTTACGACCAGAAGTCGCGGCTCAAATCAGCCAAAGACTAAATATTTCCACTCCTAATCATGCAGGATTTGAGCAATTACCAAAACAACTGCAAGAGAATACTAATTTATTTCCTCCAGAATCACTTTTAGAAAACTGTGAAAGACTGACTCCTGTCGGTAATTTTGAAGAAGTTTATGATCGGTACTGGACTCAATTGCTCGCTTAAAGTAAAGAAGTAAATATCTATATTCTCGCTCTAAAATCTAAAATTGGTAAGCTGTTGTGCCTATTCAAAGTAATAATTCCCAATTAAAATCTCCCATTAATATGGCTAAATTACCGAATTTAGAACGCCATCGTGTCAACTGGCTTACTCCTTTGGCGCTACTTGTACCATCGGGAATTTGGTTATTACTATTGTTGTTGCTACCAACATTAATAATTTTTGAGTTGAGTTTAGTCCCAAATATTCGACCAGGGGATTTGGTAAATCCTAGTGGATTTAATAACTACATCCGAATCATTGAACCAATTTATTTAAAAGTAATCTTACATTCATTATTTTTGGCAATTAGCACCACAATTATTTGTTTAATTTTAGGTTTTCCGGTCGCTTATTGGATTGCTCAAATGGCACCGCAGCGCTGGCGTAATTTGTTGTTATTAAGCTTTGTTTTACCTTTATGGACTTCTTCTTTACTGCGTTCTTATGCCTGGATTACAATTTTGCGTCCCACGGGATTACTTAACAGTTTACTCACTGATTTAGGTTTACCAACTTTGGAATTGCTTAACCGCAGTCCAGCAGTGTTAATTGGTATGAGTTACAGCTTATTACCTTACATGGTTTTAGTGTTGTACGCTTCTTTAGAAAAACTAGACCAGCAATTGTTAGAAGCAGCAGCTGATTTAGGCGCAAATCCCATGCAAACTTTTTGGAAAGTCACTGTACCTCAAGTTTTTCCAGGTATCGCTGCTGGTTCTCTGTTGGTATTTATCACAGCACTGGGGGACTTTATCGACCCAGAATTATTGGGTGGTGCTTCGAGTATGACAGCAGCAAGGTTAGTTTATAACCAGTTTCTCGGTGCTACCCAAAATTGGGGATTTGGTTCAGCTTTGAGTATGACGTTGATTTTGATGGTGAGTATAGCCATCTCTCTTTTGATTAAATTTGGTGAAGTCAAACCCAAACAATAAAAAAAGAAGCAAACGTCAGATAGTTTTGGATACGTCTGCCCCCGATTTATATCTTTACGTAAATTTGAGATTAAATCGCTTATTTTATTTCAAGTTTATTTTCAGGAAAAGAACACTCAACAGTAATTTTCATATTACTTTTGGCTGTACCTTTAGTTACATAGGGAATACCTGCTTCTCCACCTAATTCAATCCCAAACTCTAAGGTGATTTTATCTACGTTAGCGATTGGAATTTGCTTAAAGGCATTTAACGTATAAACCGTGTAAGCCCGAATGGTGCCTTGAATTACCTGAAAATTTTGGATCATTTTTTGTCGTATTTCTTGAGGATTCATTCCCTTATCTGTCAGGGCTTCTTCCTCTTCTTCAGTAGATACTTCTGTGCTGACTAAAGAAGAATCCACATCTTCGTTCGCTTCGATATAAATTATTGTATTGCTATCTAGTTCAATAGGTAGTAACTTGGTCATAATGAAACATGGAGAGTAAACAGCTAAGTAAGCACCACAATTACTGAATTACTCTTTCCGGAAAATTGAGTTGAAATTTAATAATATCTAAGTAATAATTTTGGTATCAGCAATTGTAAGAGTTTGTGCTATGAGCCGTGATGCATTGGTAGTCGGTATTAATAGCTATGATCACTTGCCTCCATTAACAGCACCTGCAAAGGATGCGGAGGCGATCGCAAAACTGTTAGAAAATTACGGAGAATTTAAAGTAACGCGGCTACCTGCTGTCAAAGATAGGCAAAATAACACTATTTGCATAGGTCAGAAAACTAGTGTGACTGTGACTCAGCTAGAAGAGTCAATAGTGCAACTTTTTAAACCAAAAGGTAAGCCACCAGAAACAGGTTTACTGTACTTTTCCGGACATGGGCTGCTTAAAGACCGAGGTGTTCAGGAAGGATTTTTGGCAGCAACCGATATTAACCCAAAAGACGGCAAGTGGGGATTATCTCTGAAATGGTTGCGGCAACTGCTACAAGAAAGTGATGTGTCCCAGGTGATTATCATTTTAGATTGCTGCCATAGCGGAGAATTACTAAATTTTGATGAGGCAGACCCAGGCAATAGAGGTAAAAAAGGAGATAGATGTTTTATTGCGGCTTGTCGTGATTTCGAGAAAGCCTATGAAGAAATTGATAGTACACACAGTGTACTGACTAAAGTACTGCTAAAAGGATTGGAACCTAGCCAAAAAGGGTGGGTTACTAACCTCGATTTGGCAGCTTTTATGAATCGGAAAGACCACCCCTTTCCGCAGGTTTCGGTTTGTGAGAACTCAGGTCAGAAAATCAACCTTACTTGCAGCTTGGCAGCACCTATAAAAGAAGTTGCTGCTAAATCAGAAAACCCTATTTGCCCTTACAAGGGTTTGGCTTACTTTGACTTTAATGATGAAGATCCGAAATATTTCCATGGTCGATTGAAACTGACAGATGATTTGTTGCAAAAAGTAAAATCTGGGAATTTTTTAGCTGTGCTAGGAGCTTCCGGAAGTGGTAAGTCTAGTGTTATTAGAGCGGGTTTACTTTATCAATTAAAGTTAGGACACAGATTGTCGGGTAGCGATACTTGGCAAATATCTATATTTAGACCAAGTGAGCATCCATTTCAGCGTTTAGTGGAGGCACTTGTACAGCCTGGGTTATCAACAGCTGATCATGCTATCGAACTAGGCAAAATAAAGAAGTTGATTGGGGAAGATCCTGTTGAGGGATTGGTGAATCTGATTAC
Organism: Anabaena sp. PCC 7108; assembly: GCF_000332135.1. Lineage (NCBI taxonomy): Bacteria > Bacillati > Cyanobacteriota > Cyanophyceae > Nostocales > Nostocaceae > Anabaena > Anabaena sp. PCC 7108. The sequence goes on along the minus strand of NZ_KB235896.1, from coordinate 3,998,398 downwards.
GGCTAATAAAGCCGAGTGTGTGGTGCTGGTGGTAGATCAGTTTGAAGAAGTTTTTACGCTGTGCCGGAACAGTAGAGAACGACAGCGATTTTTTGATTGTTTGTTAGGTGCTTTAAAGCGAACAGATAATAAGTACCGTCTAGTAATATCTATGCGGGCAGATTTTCTTGGCAAGTGTGCTGAATACAGTGATTTAGCTCAAAAAATTCAGGATCATCAAGTCATTATTTGTCCGATGGAAGAGAATGAGTTAAAAGAAGCTATCACAGAACCTGCTAGAAAAGTTGGACTAGAAATTGAATTAGAACTAGTTAATCAAATGATTGCTGAGGTTATGGAGTCTAAAGGAAGGTTACTTCCTATGTTGCAATATACTCTCCGGACACTATGTGAGCCGATACATTGCGGGCGCTGTGCGAGCGATCTCTTAACACTACAAACCTACACTAAATTAGGTGGTATCCGAGGAGCCTTACCAAAACGAGCTGATGCAATTTACAACGAATTCTCACCTGTAGAACAAAAAGTAGCCCGGAAAATCTTTTTAGAACTCACCCAGCTTGGAGAAGGCACTGAGGATACCCGCCGACAAGTACCAAAGCAAGATTTGTTGAATTCCCATTCTAACCCCGAAGTTGTCGAGCAAATTATCCAGAAACTCGCCCAAGAGGAAGCTAGGTTACTGGTTACAGATAAACCCAAAGACTCTTCCACTGGATTGGAAGTTGTAGACGTTGCTCACGAAGCACTAATTCGCCATTGGGATCGTTTGAGCGACTGGTTAAATAAGAGTCGAGATGATATCCGCAGAGAGCGAAAAATTGAGGCTGATGCTAAAGAATGGTTAGCGAACGATCGGGCGGAGGAATACTTGCTAAGAGGTCGAAAACTAAGGGAAGCAGAAGTCTTTCTCGAAGATATTCAAAAAGACCCTGATAAAGTTTTCTTTGACAAAGATGCAAAGCAATTTGTTCAACAAAGTATTCAAAGAGAAAAAGAAGAACAAGAAAAAGAACAAAGAATTGAACAAGAGCGCATTCAAAGAAAGAAAGAAGAACAAGAAAGAAAACAAAGAGAAATTCAACAACAACTCCAAAGAAAACAAGAAGAACTTAAAAAACAAAAGCAGCGTCTTTTAAGGAATAGAATTGTACTTGGCTTAACAGTACCTGTTTTATTTGGGGTATTGGCTTGGATATGGAACAATAGCCAAAACGCTGGAATTGTCAGGTTATCTCAAAACTCAAATCGCCTTTCTGACTCTAATAAAGAAGCTGATGCCCTAGTTGAAAGTCTAAAATCAGCCAAAGCCCTGAAAGCTTCACTTGTTGTCATCAGTCCCAATACCCGAATTCAAGTGATAGCTGCTTTAGGACGAGCAATTTATGATTTAAAAGAAATGAATAGTCTTGAAGGACACAGAAGCGCAATCAAAAATGTTGGCTTTAGCCCAGATAGAAAGACCCTCGCCTCGGTAGATGATGATGGTGTGATCAAGCTCTGGAACTCAGATGGAACATTGCGGCAAACAATTCACGGACATAGCCGTTATGTTAACGGTATTAGCTTCAGTCCCGATGGCAAAATGTTTGCTTCTGCAAGTGGTGATGGTACTGTTAAGCTGTGGAACTTAGCGGATAGCAAACTTATCCAAACGTTTTTAGGACATAGCAGAGCAGTTAATAAAATTATTTTCAGTACTGATGGAAAGAACTTAGTATCAGCAAGTGATGATGGTTCAATTAAGGTTTGGTCGTTGGATGGTTCATTACTTAGAACTATCAAAGTAGGCTCATCAGTTAAAGATATTACTTTCAGTCCTGATGGCAAATTTTTAGCTTCCTCAGAAACAAACGGTGGTCGTGACAAGTTAAAAGATGGTACTATTGATAATTCAAAGGACGGTATCATTAAGTTGTGGAATTGGAATTCAGCAGACGAAAAGCCAATCAAAACTATTCCTACTAAACAGTGTAATAATACCAAATGCACTATTTGGGCTGTAAGATTTAGCCCTGATGGAAAATTTTTAGCCACTGCTAGTGAAAACCGTACAATTAAGCTTTGGAAGTCAGACGGAACTTATGTTGGGTATATTGATGGACCTGACAAAGATGATAGTGGACATAACGATCAGATCCTGAGCTTAAGCTTTAGTCCTAATATAAGCGCATCTGGTGAATATTTGTTAGCCTCTGCAAGTCGGGATCAAAGTGTCAGAGTTTGGTCTGTTAGGTCAGACTACGATATCAATCCACCCATAAAAGAAGAATTAAAGCCAAAAGTATTAGAATTAGCAGGACACGAAGATAAGGTTTCAGCCGTAGAATTTACCCCTGACGGTAAGATATTAGCCTCTGTAAGCAACGATAAAACTGTTAAGTTTTGGAATATTGATAGCAGGCTCCAAGAACTCAAACATGAAAAAGAAAAAGCCAAGAGTGTCAGCTTTAGTCCTGATGGCAAAACAATCGCTTCATCTGGTCAGTCTGAAACTAACAGCGAGGGTATTATTCATCTTTGGAATTGGAATGAAAATAGAAAAAGCTGGGAGGAAAAATCTAAAATTCCCGCACATAAAAGATTAATTTGGCAAGTTAGTTTTAGTCCTGATGGTGAAAAATTAGCATCTGCTAGTTGGGACGGAACTATCAATCTTTGGAGTAAACAAGGTGAACTTCTTGCTTCCTCGGCAAATATAGGCAAGTCTTTTTATAGCGTTAGTTTTAGCCCTGATGGAAAATTGTTAGCTTCAGGTGATGCTGACAAGAATGTCATCATTTGGGAATATGAAGGAAATTCATTGACTCAAAAGCAAGTCCTTCCAAATCATACAAATGATGTTCGCAGTGTGAGTTTCAGTCCTGATGGAAAATGGTTAGCTTCTGCTGACTTAGATAACGTAATTAAACTTTGGCGGCGAGAAGGTAATTCTTGGAAGTTAATAAGAGATTTAGAAGGACATCGAAACTCCATTAAAAGAGTTATTTTTAGCCCGGATGGTCAACTCTTAGCCTCTGCAAGTGATGATCGTACAGTAAAATTGTGGGATATAAACGGAAAATTAATCAACACACTCTATGGTCATACAGGCAAAGTCACTGATATTGATTTCAGACCTGATAGTCAAGTTCTTGCTTCTGTGGGTGCTGATAAAAAGGTAATTTTATGGGGTAGAAATGGTAACTTATTACATACTATTAACAAGCATGATGGTGTGATATCTAGTGTACAATTCAGTCCTGATGGTCAAACTCTAGCTTCTGCCGGGGATGACCATCGAGTGATTCTTTGGAATTTGAATCTTGAGCAATTATTAGAAGAGGGTTGTACTTTATCTAGTGGTTATCTACGCGCAAATCCTTCTAGAACTTCAGAGATTCGCAGTCTCTGTAATATACCAGAAGTTGATCCGAAGTTGCTTGTTGAGCAGGGAAGAGATTTAGCACGTCAAGGAAAGATTGAAAAAGCGATCGCTAAGTTTAACGAAGCTCAAGAACGAGGTCAGACTTTAGGTTTTAAACCAAAGGAAGAAGCAGAAAATTTATTTAAGGCTTCCCGGCAATTAAAAGAAGGACTAAACGCTGCAATGGATGGAAAAATCGACGAAGCAGCTAAGTTTTTTGAAGAAGCTATTAAGGGAGATTCCGCATTTCATAATTCAGGAATTAAACCCGTTGAAGAAGCAGAACGCTTACATAAGCTATATCCCTCAAAAAGGCAATAAATTGTTATATTTATCTAGCTATTGTCATTGTTACCTGAGTTAAATCTTCCGTACTTTTATTAGCTAAACTATCAACAGTAGAGATAAACTCATGCTCTAAATAAGGCTTAGTTAAATAAGCCGTTGCCCCCAATTCTTGAGCCAACTGACGATGTTTTTCCGAACTACGAGAAGTGAGAACCACAACTGGTTTTTTAGCTAAATCTGGGTTTTGACGGATATGACTTAATAGTTCAAATCCATTCATTCGTGGCATTTCCAAATCAGAGACAATAACTTCAATTTCTGGATGTAAATGCAACTGTTCAAGCGCTTCTACCCCATTTTGTGCTTGTATTACTTGATAACCACATTTTTGCAAAGTCAGAGAAATAGTTTGTCGAACACTAATAGCATCATCTATGACCAAAACTACTTTTGGTAATTTGTTAGTTATTCCTACATGAGAAATTGGTTGAGTTTCTTTACTATTTCTGGAAGTAGATTCAGCCAGTAGAGGTATAGATTCAATAGTATCTTTTGACATTGGCAAGGCTGGTTTTTTAGATACAGGAGTTGTTGGCAGTCTCCTAACATCAAGTGTTGCTTGCATCTCCTGAGAATCGACCAGGAGAGTCCCATCAATTATTAAAATAAGGTTGCCATTAGCTAGGCTACTACAACCATAAATATATTTTGGTGGAATAATAGCATTTCCTAAAGGTCGGATTACCAATTCTTGTTCACCAATTATTTGGTCAACTTCTAAACCCACAATTCCTTGATTTCTCCGCAGTAAAAGCACAGGATTTTTCATTATTTCTGTATCTGGAGTAATGGGTATAGTGTTTAAATAACTGCCAACAAGTGACCCATTATAATACATCAAATTTGATAGTTTCAGGAGACTGACCATAATTTCATCCTCACCTGAATGCCAATGCAAAATTTGTTTGCCTTCAAACTCTTTGATTTGCTGTTCAGAGGGAATTAATATTTTTTCGATACTATCTAGCAGTAAGGCATATACAATACCTCCTGCCTGGACTAACATTAATTTATCTGTGGTCATAGAAAAGGGGATTTTAAGTATGAATGTTGTCCCTTGATGAGGTGATGATTGAACTGAAATCAAGCCATTGAGGGAGTGTAATTGAGTACGGACAATATCTAATCCCATACCACGTCCAGAAATTTCACTTACTCTACCCGCAGTGGAGAATCCAGGTGAAAACATCATTTCTATCAATTCAGATTCAGTCAGATTATGCAAATATCCTTGGTTGTCATAATCACCTGGAACCAGATTAAGTTCTATAGCTCTCTTGCGGATACTTTCTAAATTTAAACCTTGACCATCATCTCGAACTTCGATAACAGTTTGACTTCCCTGATGATAGGCACAAATTTCTATTAAACCTTGTTCATTTTTGCCAAGATCACGGCGAATTTGTGGAGCCTCAATACCATGATCAAAAGCATTACGTACTAGTTGTAACAATGGATCATACAACTTTTCAGCAATGGCTTTATCTATGAGGACTTGTGTGCCAGTAAGTTTTAATTCTACGAGTTTTGCATAAACATTTCCTAACTTATTTACCATTTGAGGAAAGCGATTTAGGATAGTTCCTAAAGGTAACATTCTTGCCTCTACTAAATTATCTATGATGCTGAGAGTTAGATTATGTTTTTTCTCGCTGATTTGAGAAGATTGTTTGATTAGTAGTTCCAGAGATTCAGCCGTTTCTTCTAACTGTAAATTTTCTTCTAATGCTTCATGTAATGTCAGATTAAATTCTGTATAGACATCCATTTCTAGAACATCAAACTGCACAGCAGAGACTTTTTGTGTCTTTTCTACAGAAAAATTATTTCCCTGCAATGGCAAATCGCGCAATTGATTCAAAATTAATTTATGTTTGCTCAATTGCTGACTTAATCTTTCCACCAAGTCTATAATCTGTTCATCATATAAAGTGCGACGTTTTTGGTAAATTAGCAATTCTCCTGCTAAATAATTAAGACGTTGCAGTCCATCTACATCGACTCGCACAAAGGCAGGTTGGCGAGAATTTTTGTTGGCAGAGTTGGGAGATTGATCTCCTATTTGCTTATTAACTTCTATGGTGTTATCAGCAACAATTTCTATGCCCACTTCAGAAAGATTTGTAAATACCTGATCACTGACTACTGAAGATGTAACACTTTCTAAATAATGATCATTTTTAATATCTTCTACTGTCTGGGTGATAATAGCTTCGTTATTAATATCTAAGAGAGTTTCTCCTCCCCATATAGATTCGAGTAGACTATCGTCAGTTGGATGATCTATGAGGGGAAATATTTCTTTAATAACTAGCAATTCTTGTAGCTTAGGGTGATCAAGCCATTTTTTTTCTTGCTCATTTACTGGAGGATAGTTTTTATATTCATTTCCTACTTGCCGAATCTGCTTTTTGAGGTTTTGGATGATAGAGATAACACTATCATTTTTTGCAACTGAATATTCAAATCTGGCTAAGTCAAGGAGAATAATTAAAACTACACCTCGACGATAAAGACAGAGGTTATGGCTATCTTTTTCATCTTCGACAAAGGCTAGAAATTGCTCTAACCAATTTTCAATATAACTGAGTGGATTATTATTGAGACTGATTTGAGGAATCAGCAAATTTAAACTTAGTTTAGCTTCTGGTATGTCGCGCTGGTGATTAAACCAGCCAAAAATATAGCGAATTACTTTTAATGTATATTTGGCATTTGCTGCTTTTAAATTCTCATTATTTTTACCATCAGAGATAATTAAAAATTGGTAGAACTCCGTCGTCAGGCTGAAAAATTGGGTGGCAAAAGATTTGGTTGTGGGTACAATAAAAGACTGGTTTTTCGGAACTCTAACTAATGAACTATTAGCAGGTGTAATAGCTGATTCCTGTTCTGTGGCTTTTGCCAGTGTTTGCAAAGCTAAAGAAGGTGAACCACCAGAAATGCGATCGCCTGCTAAAACTGCTTTTTGTGATTCTTGTAAATCAGCTAAGGCAATTTCAGCAATTTGGTGCGCTTTTTGGGGATTGGCTTCCAAAGCGGACATAATTGTACAAGCAAGTTCTTTTAAACCAGGTAGATTTAACGATTCTGCCAAACCCAGAAATACATCAAGTTGAGAATGTAAAACCTCTGTTAATTCTTCATTATTGAGTGACTGAAGTAGAGCTTCAGAAATACTCTCTAACCGTTGTTTTACTCCTACTTCAAAGATAGATTGAACAATATCAAATCCCAATTCTTCAGAAGTAGGAATATGAGATTCAGCCCCAAAAGCATCACCTAATTTTGTTTGTAGTTGTGCAAATACGGAAGTTGCCCGCTGGAGAAGTTCTTCGCTATTGATATTACTTGCAGTCAGTTCTGCGGTGACAGCTAATTGAAGACATTCGTAACCTTCTAATAAGAGTGTTTGCAATTCAGTATTTATGACTACATCTGGACTATATAGAGCCTTAAATACATCTTCGAGAGAGTGGGCTATCATCTTGATAGTATCTAAGCCAACAGTAGCTGCTCCACCTTTAATTGTGTGAGTTGCTCGCATTAAGTTATGGACTTTAGCAATACTATAACTTTCTGCTAAAGTAAATAAATCCTGTTCAATTGCTTGTAATAGTTCTGGGGTTTCAGCTAGAAAATAAGCATATCCCTGTTCTCGAATTTCCGTGTCTGTAATCATAATCTTTTGTTTTATTTTTTTGTTTTTGGTTGATGTTAATTCATACCAATGTTGGATTTTATATTTTTAACTTTCAATCACTAGTGATTGATAAAATTGGTAGGGCAGGCTGATTACCTGCCGATAACAAGCATATATTGCCTGTTCTACCTCACACTTAGGAAAGTTGGGATTACTTAACTTTGAACTTACTAGCTGTTGTTAATAAATCTTGTGCCATTCCTGATAAATTTTGGAAAACAATGGCAATTTCTTGAGATTCACCAAAGGTCTTATTAGCAATTGAGGCTACATCATTCATTGATGCTGTTACTGTTACAGATTGACTCATTTGTTTTTGAGTTGCTTCAGTAATCCGCTCAATAAGTTGACTAATTTCCGCCGTTGCAGAAACGATGGCGTTCAAGTTTTGACGGGTTTCACTAACTAAGTTTGTTCCTTCTACTACTTGCTGAATACCTGTTTCCATTGCCACAGCAACTTCTCCAGTTTCTGTTTGAATCTCCTGAACTAATTTTTCTATTTCAATGGTTGCTGCTGCTGACTGACGAGACAAGGAACGAACTTCATCTGCTACCACTGCAAAGCCTTTGCCATATTCGCCGGCGCGAGTAGCTTCAATCGCCGCATTTAAAGCCAGTACGTTTGTTTGTGTCGCAAAGTTGCTAATCAAATTCACCACTTTGGAGATTTTTTGTGATGATTCACTGAGGCGTTTAATCTTTTTGCTGGTTTGGGCGACAGTTTCACGAATGGCTTGAATGGCATTTACTGTTTGGTTCATGGCGGTATCACCAGAATCTACAGTTTTGTTGGCTTGTTGTAAGGCTACTTGCACTAATTGCGCGTTTGCTACTACTGCTTGGGTAGAATCTACCATCTGTTGAATATCGCTTAAGGCTTGGGTGATTTCGTCAGACTGTTCTTTGGCTAAATCAGTCAATCCTACTAGTGATGAATTGCTATTGATAGAGGTTTGGGCAACTTGTTGAGAAGCTGCTTGTACCTGAATAACAATTTGCTGTAATGCTTGCAGAGTGCCATTGTAGGCATCGGCAATTGTCCCTAATTCATCTTCTGTAATGGGGGCGCGGACTGTTAAATCACCACTAAGTGCAGGTGCGATCGCTCTGAGCAGTTGAATGGAACGTTGTTGTAGCAATTCTTTAGCGGCTTTTTCTCTCTGGGCTGCTTCTGCTAGTTTGGATGATTGTGCCTGTACTTGTTGTAAGTACTCTGCTTGTTGTAAAGCTATTCCTAACTGATCTCCAATTCTTGTTAATAAGTTAATTTCCGATTCTTCCCATTCACGAGTTCCAGAGTTTTGATAAGCAGCCATTAAGCCCCATAATTTTTCGCCAAATAAGATCGGTGTAATTATGTAAGCTCTAGCTTCATACTTTTCAATTATTTCGATGTAGCAAGGATCAAGAGTGGCTTTATAAATGTCGTTGACAATTAATGTGTCGCCTTTTTGATAGCGACCACCTTCGTTACTTTGTAGGCAAGGGTCGTTTAATACGGTTTTGATACCTGGTCCGACTAGTTTCACCCAACCGCTAACTACAGATTCAGCTACAAATTCACCACCCCAATCAGATGTGAATTGATAGACGGCTGTGCGATCGCATTTTAAAAGTTGGCGAACTTCTTGAGTTGTGGTTTTGAAGATTTCTGCTACTTCTAAGGATTGGCGAATACGGTTGACTATCTTGGTGATGGATTTTTCTTGTTCAGCTATCTGAGCTAGTTTTTCAGATTTGGACTGTACTTGTTCTAGATAATCTATCTGGGATTTTGCTAGACTAATTTGTAAACCAATCTGCTCTAAAAAGCTCACTTCTCTCGGTTGCCATTGACGAGTTCCAGAGTTTTGATAAGCAGCTAGTAATCCCCATAGTTTTTCTCCATAGAAGATAGGAACTATGATGTAAGCTTTGGCTTCAACCTGTTCTAAAATCTCCAGGTGACATTGAGCATGACCTGCTTGATAAATGTCATTAACAACAAAGCTTTCACCTTTGACGTATCTACCTCCTTGGGTTTCTTGCAAGTAGCTATCTTCCCAAACCATTTTAAAGTCGGATGTAGCAACTTTTATCCATCCATTAGCCACAGACTCGGCGACAAATTGCCCACCCCAATTTGGGTTGAAGCAATAAATGGCGACGCGATCGCATCTTAGTGATTGGCGGACTTCTTGAGTAGCTGTTTTGAAGATGTCTTCTAAATCTAAAGATTGACGGATGCGGTTGACTATTTTGTTGACTGTTTTTTCTTGTTCAGCCAGTTGACTTATTTCTTGAGATTGCAACTGCACTTGTTCTATATAATCTACCTGTGATTTAGCTAGGCTAAATTGCAAGCCAATTTGCTGTAAGAAGTTGACTTCTGAAGTTTTCCATTCACGGGGTCCAGAATTTTGATAAACTGCCAGTAATCCCCACAAATCTTCACCCAAGAAGATAGGCACAATTATGTAAGACTTGGCTTCAAACTGTTCTAAAATGGCAATGTGGCAGGGGGCAAGACCGATTGTATAGGTGTCGTTAACTACGAAGGTTTCACCTTTGGCATATCTACCGCCTTTTGTGTCTTGTAAGTAAGTGTCATCTAAGACAGTTTTGATATTTGGCCCGACTAATTTTGTCCAACCAGTAGCTACTGATTCATATACAAATTCACCACCCCAATCAGGGTTAAATTTATAGACTGCAACGCGATCGCACTTTAGGGCTTGGCGGATTTCTTGAGTTGTAGTTTTGAAGATTTCTTCTACATCTAAAGATTGACGAATGCGGTTGACTATCTTGTTGATAGTTTTTTCTTGTTCGGCTATCTGTGCTAGTTCTTCAGTTTTTAAGCGGACTGTTTGCAGATAATCTATTTGGGATTTTGCTAGGTTAAACTGCAAGGCAATTTGAGTCAAAAAGTTGACTTCTGAGATTTGCCATTCCCGAGGTTCAGAATTTTGATAAGCTGCCAACAAACCCCACAATTTCTCTCCAAAGAAGATGGGGACGTTGATATAAGCTTTGGCTTCAAATTGCTCTAATAGTTCCAAGTAGCAGGGGGTAAGATTTTCTTGGTAGATGTCATTTACCCACAAGCTTTCACCTTTTCCAAACCTAGCGCCCTTGGTTTCTTGTAAGAAGGTGTCTTCCACTAGGGTATTAATACTAGAACCTACCAGTTTTACCCATCCAGATCCTACTGATTCAGCGACGAAATTGCCACTCCAGTCTGGGTTGAATTGATATATGGCGATGCGATCGCATTTGAGGGCTTGACGGGCTTCTTGAGTGGTGGTTTTGAAGATTTCTTCTAATTCTGAAGATTGACGAATCCGGTTAACAATCTTAGTTAAAGCTTTTTCTTGTTTGGCAATCTGCGCGAGCTGTTCAGATTGTTTCCGCACTTGTTCTAGATATTCTCCTTGGGAGATAGCCACACCAAATTGTAAACCAATCTGCGTTAAAAAGCTAACTTCCCAGTCTTGCCATTCCCGCGCCCCAGTATTTTGATAAGCTGCCAATAAACCCCACAATTTTTCCCCAGAGAAGATGGGCGCAATGACATAAGCTTTGGTGTCAAACTGCTCTAAAATCTCAACGTGACATTGAGCATGACCTATTTTATAAATGTCATTAACAACAAAGGTTTCTCCATTGGCATATCGACCACCTTTGGTTTCTTGTAAATGGGTATCTTCCCAAACCATTTTATAATCAGGAGTGACGACTTTTGTCCAATTATTGCCTACTGCCTCGGAGACAAATTGGCCACTCCAATCTGGGTTAAATCGATAAACACCAACGCGATCACATTTCAATAATTGACGGACTTCTTGAGTGGTGGTTTGAAAGATTTTATCGACATCTGGCTGTTGTAAAATCTTGCTAATAACTTTTGCTACTGATTGCTTGGCTAAGGTAGACTGCTGTAATTCTTTTTGTAATTTAAAACTCTGCAATCTGTAGGTAATTTCTGTAGCGATTTGAGCTAGTAGTGTGGTTTCTGCCTCTTGCCACTGACGAGATAACCCACAACTATGCACTACCAGTAAACCCCATACTTTAGTACCAACAAAAATTGGCAAACTTAAACTAGCTTTAACTTGAAATTTATCCAGTAGTTGCTTTTGATAAGGAGTAACTTGTATTTGATTAATGTCATCAATTAATATCGGTTCGACATAATCTTGACTGGTATATAAACCAAACAAAATGGCTGGTAAATTTTCGCCTAGAGATGGTGTCCAGCCTGTGGTTCTTGATTCTGCTAAAACGGTTCCAGAATCAGAGTTAGTAAATTGATAAATCAAGACGCGATCGCTACCAATTTTATCTCTGATTTGTGCAGATGTTACTTGCAGCAAAGTTTCCATATCTGGAACTTGACGCATTTGGGTTGTTATATCTTGAAATCGCTGCCGCCAGGCTTTAAATTCTTGAGTAATTGCATTGGATACATTTAAATCCTTATTACCATTTGGTTTGTCTGGTTTTTCTACTTCTGCAAAAATATTTCCTCTATCTTCACTATTTTGATATAAAGTTGTCATTTGAATCTCCTTCAATACTATTAGTAATAAATTGATACTTCTCAAGCTAGAAAATGTTTAATGATTGAAGATGCCAATTACCTGTTTAACCACTATCAACAGGGAAACTATTTAGTTATGACTTCCCCACATGGGCGATTTAAGAATAGCTAAAGCATCTAAATTAAAAATCATCTCCTCTGAACCATTAGTAAAATATCCCTGTAAGAACGGTGATATTGCTGAATGAAATAGATCAGGAGACGGTGTTTTCATTTGCTGGGTATCTAGCGATTCAATATCTGTCAATTGGCGTACCAAAAGACCCAGATATTTACCCTCATTTTCTAACACAACTGCCATCATTTTTGAGAGTAAATTTGAACTTTGTAAAACAGGTGGATAACCTAACATTTCTTCTAAATCAACCAGCCAAAGCATTTCCCCACGCCAACTATAAATACCTAATACACAATTTGGCATTTGTGGAACTCCACATATTTCTGTCATTGATATTCGTAATACTTCGGTGATGTGGTGTAAGGAAATTACTGCTGTATCTCTGACTCCCAAATGAAAACTTAAAAATTTTTCTCTTGTCTCCAAAGTTAATCTTCCTTTGTCTTAAATTATTGGGTTTAACCACTATTGATTAATTAGTGATTAAAACCAAATTATAAATAGTGACTAGTTTTGGTAATCAATGCGTATTTTCTACTTATTGATTAATTTTCTCAGAGTTATTTCTAATTCTTCTCTATCTACTGGTTTTGATAGATAAGCTTTAGCACCTAACATATTCCCCCAAATCTTATCTACTTCACTGTTTTTTGTAGAGCAAAAAACCACTGGTATTTGGCTAGTAATGGGATTATTTTGTAGTTCTCGGCAAATTTCATACCCACTTTTACCGGGTAAAATCACATCCAGTAATATGACATCTGGCTTATTAATGTCAATTTTTTCTTGTGCCTCTTCACTACTTGTCGCACAAACTACAGAATAGCCTGCCTGTTGCAAGTAACGGCTAATAATTTCCATATCAGTCAAGCCATCTTCAACAACTAAAACAGTACTCATGGGAACACCTATTAAATTATGCTTATTATGGAAACAAAAACTCGAATATGCAATCAGACTCATTGAATAAATGCTAGTGCAAAAAGACTGGAGTTAATAAGTAGAAGGCAACAATGTTTACATAACATATTTTGATCTACTTTGAACTATTTAAGTATTTTTACTGAATTCTGATTACCCTCATTTTTATTCTATCTTATCTAAGTCATTGTATATATATTTTCCTAATAAAACCTACGTATTCAATATAAGTTAACATATCTAACTGCTAAATTGAGGTGCTGTTAATAACTAATCAAAAAAGTTTACCCTGAGTTCAAAAACCTAAACTAAATCATTTTTTTTTTGATGATAGCTATACTTTAGTAACAAATAAAGTTACGTAGAACCAAGATTGAAGGAAAACTATTGCCAATGCACACAAATAAACTTGAATACATACAGACGAGTTCATGAATATCATGATTTTTTGCTAACTTGTATTAATAAATTGGTATCAGCGCCAACTATCAAGTCATGTTAACTGGAAACTTCTAAATTTGCTGTGTTTTTAACTGTTGAGCCAGCCTGCATTGATACGTATTTACGTATTACACCCATAACTCGCTCAGAGACTATCGGTTTGGATATAAAATCGGTAGAACCGACTACCTTAGCGCGAACTCTATCTAAAAGACCATCATTGCCAGTTAAGATAATTACTGGTGTATTACTGAAGGTAGGAATGCGTCGCAATTGAGTGCAGATTTCGTAGCCACTGGCTATTGGCATCACTAAATCTAAGAAAATCAAGTCAGGTTTGTGCTGAATCAAAATAGGCAAAGCTTGTACAGCATCTTCGATCTTGATAAACCTTAGTCCATTAGAAGTGATGATATCTTCTAACATTTTACAAACCAGGGGACTATCATCAACACAAGCCACCAAGGGAGCAATTTTATTTTTGGGCTGTCTAGGTGTAGAATTCTCAACTTCACTAACTTGTAAAGGTGCATCTGGGACTTCTACTAATTCAATAATTCCTTTAAGAATATAGGGAAGCAAGGAACGAGCAATCGGCATGACATCCTGCCTCATTTTTACACCTAGCTCTCGCAGAGTATATTTGCCATTAATTAAACTAACAAAGTTTTTGTATACAGATGGACTGACCATTTGCTGAAGTTGTTCTGGTCTCCGTAACACTGGTGATGAATTAGGAGAAACATTAGCCAAACCTACCTTTGACCAAATTGCCCATGAATCTTGCATCTGTTTTATAGACATATCTGCACTCGTGAAGCTCATTGGCATATCTAAAATAACGTCCTGGCTAAGATTAGACGTTACAGATGCAAAATCTACTTCCTGTGCTAAATCAAAAAAAAGTTCTGCAATTGTGTTTTCGACAATAGCTTGAATTTGTTCCCTTTGAATTTTCTGTCTTTTGTATAAGATATCTAAGAGGTTATAGTCCCAGTAATCGATAGCGATGTCTTCATCCCGACAACGGATTTTATCTAAATCGACATGAGGACAGTGTTGAGCCATTTGTCTGCGCCAACGCCTGAAAGGATGAGTTCCCCCTGTCGCCCAAACTAACCTGCCCAGACGATAGTAGAAAGCCCATTGTCGTCCCTTGGAACTCTTAATGCTTAATTTTCCGTTGTATTGTAATTGAGTGCAGCTTTTAAACTCATTTAATAAGTTATGAGATTCTATGAGTTCTGAGTTGGTCATACTTTATTCCTTGTAATCAATAAGTCAGTCTCCAGAACACCCATACTAGCTATGTATTAGTTAGCAAGCATCTTAATGTTAGCGATCGCAAACTCCGTCAACTAATATGAGTAGCACCCATTGATTTTCTATATACTTGGTAGATAGTATTCTTAAGCTTCGATTGAGAATATTAGTAAATATAAATCAACGGAGGCTTCATTTAATGCTTTGTACCCTACACCCTGATAACATTTCCATGCTTAGTTAAATTTGTTATATCCCCACACGAATGCGCCTTTGCCACTGACATTCTATTTTACTTCCTATTTGATGATTTTATATCCGTATTAATACTGTTTTTATTTTGGCGATTATCGCCACTCCACTAAAAATGATTAAAAAAGTTGATGTATTGTTGAACAATCCTTAGTAAAGTTCACCAATCTTTACATTACTTTTATACATTTCTTAAAAAGAAAAGTCAAATTTTAATTTGAGCTTTAAGTACGCCCGTAAATTTATTTTACATGACAAAAACCGAATAAACCCAATATCGTTAATTAATTTAGCGTCAACTTTACTAAAAAACTTGGTTAATTAGGAAATTTATGACAATTTCTTAGGACTTACGCAAGTGTCACACCAAAAATCTATTGTAGGGTGCGTCAGATATCAAAAATCCGTTTATTTACTAGATTTATGCAGTCTGACGCACCCTACCAATGTGCCAGTTGCGTAAGTCCTGTTTCTTTGTCTTTCGCTGACAGGTTTAGTTTGTATAAGTTTCATTAAAGTATTTATATCTTAAACAATATCTAATTTAGATGCAGTTATTAATGCTTGATTACATAACATAAAGATTAACTGCTATTATAAGATTGATTATTATTTGCTTAAAAGAGTATTTGGGAATTATAATTAATTTCTGCTTCAGCGATTATATTTTACAGATAAGCAGAAATATACATAACTATTACCAGATATAAATTTATCTGAGTGATTTATAAAGCATTCATTGTGTATTAGTCCGAGTAGGTTCAACTTTGCTTGTCTAGCATCGCATTCTATTGAAAAAGAGATTTATCGGTAAACTTTATGAGTTTACAAACATCCTTTAAGGGACTGCAAGTTCATATAACTGCTTTTTACCTAAAGGAGTAACTACAAAGGCTTCCAATCTACGATTAGTGGGTAAAGGAAGAGTAATATTAAACTGACCATTAGAACCGATATTCAGCCGCTGCTTGGCGATCACTAGCAAGTTAACAGGATCAATAATACCGACAATTTTCACCTGCTTGTTATTGGCTATGAGTTGACGAATATCCAGAATAGTATCCTCACGTAGAGGAACTGGTTCAGAAGGTGGCTCTCCGGGAATTGTCAGATTTTGGAACCCAGCATTTACTAACTTTGTTTGCCCTTGAGCAGTTATGGCCACACTACCCTTCATAGTACCAATTCCCATTTTGCCATTATCTTGTACACTCACACCGAATTCAGTCCCTCTCACTCCAGCTACTCCAGCAGGAGTATGAATTTCCAAACGAGAGGATGGATTAGTTAATGGACGATGTTGCAGACGAACTTGCCCAGTCTTTACCTGGAGTTCTGTAATCCGTTCACCATTCTCGCCCATCTGAAGTTTATCTACAGATATAGTTGTATTTTCGGAAACATTGATAAAACCAGTCCCTGTATCAATTATCAAAACGGCACTGGAACCTTGCTTGGTAGTGATGGTATCCCCTACAGATTCTAGACGCATACCGCTGCGAGCAGGTTGAGATGACTGCCCACGAGAATATAGTACCTGTCCGTTGATACGAGTTACTTCTATCCAACGATTTATCTTAACCTGTAATTGATTATCTGCTGCGGAAGCATGAAGGGTAATAACTAGTGCAAACATGAAGAATATCAAGTTGCCAGCCCACCAAGTTTTCATATCTATCTCCAGATGATTGTCTGTACTGAATAATCCAGTCAAAGGTTTCCTACTGAGTAGTTTTTTGGTGAAAATAAACAACTCGTGCATCTAGCCCTTCGGATCTCAAAAAATGAGACAAGCATTCAGCCTCTTCTCTCCTTGAAGATGCTCCAGCATATACATAAATTCCCAACCTGTGCTGTGCCAGAAACGCATCAGCAATATGATTTCTGACGAGGTTTAATAATTCATCGGATTGGCCAGGGACAGCTACCACATACGGACGGGCTGGAATTTTGCCGATGACAATTACATTGTTCTGTTGGATACTGTTGAGGGATTTGCTAACTTCAGGCAGGCTGTTGGGAATGCAAGGGGGTGGCTGGGTCCCGGCCTTACATGATAAAGTTTCCCATAAAACAGCAGTAACTATTGCTATAATCAGATACCTATGCACCGATGCACCTACTCACCAGATTGTTAGAGCTTTTTCAATAACCAAAGAAATGTCAAATAATTCTTTGATTGGCTACAATTTACTGTATCAGTTCTTTTTCAAGAATGTCTGGTTTTTACACCTGGGTCTTGTCAAATTCACGTTTATTCCCGGTAATAGAATAAACCATTGTTATTTTTTTGCGGCCTCGCAGCTGTAATTGCTGTACTTGTCGGGTATAAAAGTGTTGCTTAATCAGCTGAAAAGTTGTTTCGCTTACTAAGATGCTATGAGGATTTTCCTCTTTTACATTTTTGTTGAGTTGTTCCAAACGAGCGGCAATATTCACAGCATCTCCCAATACAGAATAATTTAATCGTTGAGATCCACCAATACTGCCAGCAACTACTAGACCTGTATGAATTCCAATACCGATGCTAATGGTGGGCTGACCCAGCCGTTTTAATTCCTGATTTAAAACCACTAATTTTTCCTGCATGGAAATTGCCGCCAAGACAGCATCAATGGCATCTTGTTGAATTTCCTTGGAATGGGTGTGGGGGAAGGGAATACCAAAAACAGCCATAATAGCATCGCCAATGTATTTATCAACTACTCCGTGATGCTGTTGAATGCACTCAGCCATAGCACCTAGATAAGAGTTTAGCCAGTTGAGTAATTCTCGTGGTTTCATACCCTCAGAAATTGTAGTAAAGCTCCGAATGTCGGTAAATAAAACCGTTGCTACCATTTCTTTGGCATCTAATTGACCATTTTGAAAAATCTCGTCCCGATGCTTCCAAATTAATTCTGCTGTTTCTTGAGAAACATGACGAGCAAATAAACTCATCAATTGTTGTTTTTCCTTTTGTTCTTGCCATTGAATACTTAGCCCTGCTAAGAGGATAGTACCGATAGGTGCAGCTGTAGGCAACCAAAGATTAGAGATTGTTAGCCCTAAAACTGATACGCTAAACCACGTTATGGGCAACAGCCCTAAAAAAAGAGTTCGTTCCTGAAATTGCAAAGGAACTAGTATTAGACTAGAACCGATGCCAATAAGAAATAATATCAAGAGTTCAAACTTAGCAGGTAATCTTTTTAACAGTCGTTTATTAAGTATATTATCAATAACGGCGGCGTGTAGGTAGACACCAGAGGTTGGGGGTATTTGATCAAAGGGAGTTTTCAAAGGATCGTTTGCTCCCGTTGCAGTCAGTCCCACCAAGACAATTTTGTTCTTTAATTTAGCTGTATCTACCTTTTTTTCGACAACATCGATAAAGGAGTAGGTGGGGATTCCTTGATTTCCCTGAGTAGGACCTAACCAGTTAATCAAAACTGATTGTGCGTTTACTGTCGATTGCAGAGGTGGTAACTGAACCAATGATTTCCTGGAGTTAGTACTATTGGCGCTAAAGGTTTGCTGCAAACTATGATTGTATTTTTCCAGTAATGTCATGCTGAAGGAAGGAACTTGATTAATGTAGAGAGATAATTGACGTGTTACTCCATCCAAGTCGGCATTTTTGGCAATGTGTCCTTTGGCAGTGACATGATCTAGAATTGGGACTGGCAGCAGGGTTTGTTTTTGTAAACCGGGGGCAATTGCTAAAACAACTTGGCCATTGATTGCCATTGCTTCGGCCAGTTGTTCGTCGTAGCTGGTAGGTTCAGTAAATAAAATATCAAAGCCAATGGTTGCAGGAGGAGAGGCTTCTAGTGTTTCTAATAATTGAGTATAGCGATCGCGTGACAAAGGAAACTGTCCATATTGACGTAATGTAGCATCATCAATGCCAATAACGACTATGCGTGAATCCCAACTGGGATGAGGTAGATAGTTGCGTGTAGAGAACAATAAATTAAATCCGAGTAACTCTAAAGTAGACCAAGCACCTATTTGCCATAATCCAATTGAGAATAGTGTAGTCAATACGTAATATTTCCGAAAATAGTTGTCTATAATTATTCTTCGTCTTAAGTATTTAAGCATTTCTCGAAGATATATTCAGTAAATCACCAACTTATCTGTTTAGGCTGGTTATGGAGTGTAGAGAAAGAAAAGGATTAGCTAAATTGATTTAAGAGTTAATTTGCGAGTGGAATCTAAAATAACTTATATTCCTCTATGTTAATACCTCGTGAATCTACGCCAACTAATACCAATTTTTGATAATTCCGTCTCTACCTGGGCTTTAGAAGCGCGATTGTTGCGCTGGTTAACATTAATTTGGCTGTTTGTCGGCTTAATTATGCTTTTTTCCGCTTCCTATCCTGTTGCTGATGAACGTCAGGGTGACGGATTGTACTATTTTAAGCGCCAGGTTCTGTGGGTTTTAGCTTCCTTAATCATCTTCAACATCATTGCCAATCTCCCATTGCGAAAAATTTTGGGGGTATCTCATTGGTTCTTAATGCTGTTTTTATTGTTAATTTTCGTCACCCTTATCCCAGGATTAGGAAAGAAAGCTTTTGATGCAGCTAGATGGATAGCCTTGGGACCAATTCCCATTCAACCATCAGAATTGATTAAACCCTTTTTAGTATTGCAAAGTGCGCGAATCTTTGGTCAATGGGAAAAATTAAGTTGGGGGGTTCGTTTGTCTTGGCTGGGTGTGTTTTGTCTTGTATTATTAGGCATTTTGGCTCAACCTAACTTAAGTACAACAGCACTCTGCGGTATGACAATTTGGTTAATTGCCCTAGCAGCGGGACTACCATACAAATACTTAGGAGGAACAGCTATTGGTGGAGTCCTATTAGCAGTACTCAGTATTAGCATCAAAGAATATCAACGCAAGCGGGTGATGTCTTTCCTCAACCCCTGGGCTGACGCGACAGGAGATGGATACCAATTAGTGCAAAGTTTACTAGCGGTAGGTTCAGGTAACACTTGGGGGGCTGGATTTGGGCTTTCTCAACAAAAGCTATTTTACTTACCAATTCAAGACACCGATTTTATTTTTGCTGTTTTTGCTGAAGAATTTGGCTTTGTTGGCAGTATCTTACTTTTGTTACTTTTGGCAGTATTCGCCACACTGGGATTAATTGTAGCGCTAAAAGCCAAAAATTCTGTACATCGATTGGTAGCAATTGGCGTAACGGTTGTGATGGTAGGACAATCACTGCTGCATATTGGTGTGGCTACAGGTTCTCTCCCAACTACAGGTTTACCCTTACCTATGTTTAGTTATGGTGGTAATTCCATGATTGCTAGTTTGGTATCTGCGGGATTGTTGATTCGAGTAGCAAGGGAAAGTAGTGAAGCGGAAGTAGTCCCTTTGCGACATAGCCAACCGGAAAATAGACGGACAAGACGGATGTAACTGTTGTCGTAATTCACCTAAGCTGCCCACCCAAACAAAAAAATCCCCCACCTTACGGCAGGGGATTTTTAATTAGCTACAACTAGTAGTCAAGATCAACCGAACTTACCAGCAGTAGAAGCAATGAGGAACGCCGCGTAGGTGACGATATAGCCAACAGTGAAGTGAGCTAAACCGACCACACGAGCTTGAACAATGGAGAGAGCAACGGGCTTATCTTTCCAGCGAACCAAGTTAGCTAGAGGAGTACGCTCGTGCGCCCAAACCAAGGTTTCAATTAACTCTTGCCAGTAACCTCTCCAAGAGATAAGGAACATGAAACCAGTTGCCCAAACCAGGTGTCCGAAGAGGAACATCCAAGCCCAAACAGACAAGTTATTCATGCCGTAGGCGTTGTAACCGTTAATCAACTGAGCAGAGTTAGCCCAGAGGTAATCACGGAACCAGCCCATCAAGTAGGTAGAGTTTTCGTTGAACTGAGCAACGTTACCTTGCCAAATACCTAGATGTTTCCAGTGCCAGTAGAAGGTTACCCAACCAATGGTGTTCAACATCCAGAACATAGACAGGTAGAAAGCGTCCCATGCGGAGATATCGCAAGTACCGCCACGGCCTGGACCGTCGCAGGGGAACGCATAACCGAAGTCCTTTTTATCGGGCATCAGTTTAGAACCACGAGCATCCAAAGCACCTTTAACAAGTACCAAGGTGGTGGTGTGAATAGCCAAAGCGAATGCGTGGTGAACCAAGAAGTCGCCAGGTCCGATTGTTAAGAAGAGGGAGTTAGTGCCAGAGTTAATGGCATCTAACCAGCCAGACAACCAAACGTTACCGTAGTTGGGATAGGCTGTGTAAGCGATGCTATCGGGGTTAGACAGCAATGTGTCTAAACCGTAGAGTACTTTACCGTGAGCAGCTTGAATGAACTGAGCAAATACTGGCTCAATCAAGATTTGCTTTTCAGGAGTCCCGAAAGCAACTACTACGTCGTTGTGAACGTACAAGCCCAAGGTATGGAAGCCTAAGAATAGAGATACCCAGCTGAGGTGGGAGATAATCGCTTCTTTGTGCTGCAAAATCCGGTCTAATACGTTGCCTTTGTTTTGTTCGGGGTCGTAGTCACGTACCCAGAAGATGGCAGCGTGGGCGAATGCACCAACCATCAAGAAACCAGCGATGTACTGGTGGTGTGTGTACAATGCTGCCTGTGTTGTGTAGTCCCTAGCAATGAATGCGTAAGGAGGCAGGGCGTACATATGCTGCGCCACCAAGGAGGTAATAGTTCCTAGTGCTGCCAATGCCAAAGACAGTTGGAAGTGCAGGGAGTTATTGATGGTGTCGTACAGACCTTGGTGAGGCAGGTTGAACTGACCTTCACTCTTGCTACCGGGAACTAAACCGGATTTGGAGTTCAGCATTTCTTTGATGCTGTGACCAATTCCGAAGTTAGTGCGGTACATATGACCGGCGATGATGAAGATAACAGCGATCGCCAAGTGGTGGTGAGCCATGTCGGTCAACCACAAGGATTCTGTTTGGGGGTGGAAACCGCCCAAGAAGGTGAGAATCGCTGTACCAGCACCAGTGGAAGTACCAAACAGATGACCTGCGGTGTCAGGGTTCTGAGCGTAAACACCCCAGTTACCAGTGAAGAAGGGAGTTAAGCCTTCTGGATGGGGAGCTACAGTCAAGAAGTTATCCCAGCCTACGTGAATACCACGAGATTCAGGAATAGCAACGTGAACCAAGTGACCAGTCCAAGCCAAGGAGCTAACACCGAATAAACCAGCTAAGTGGTGGTTCAGGCGGGGTTCAGCACTCTTAAACCAAGAAAGACTAGGACGGAACTTGGGTTGCAAATGCAACCAACCGGCAAACAAGAATACTGCTGACAATAGGAGAAGACCAACTGAACCGGTATACAGTTCTGTGTTTGTCCGCATCCCGATGGTGTACCACCAGTGATAAACACCGGAGTAAGCAATATTTACAGGATTGCTTGCACCAGCTTGGGTGAAAGCTTCAATCGCAGGAGAACCGAAGTGTGGGTCCCAAATCGCATGGGCGATGGGACGGACGTGAAGGGGATCTTTAATCCACTGTTCAAAGTTACCTTGCCAGGCTACGTGAAACAGGAGGCTGGATGCCCACAGGAAGATGATTGCCAAGTGACCGAAGTGCGTAGCGAAAATCTTTTGGTAAAGATTTTCTTCCGTCATGCCATCGTGGCTTTCAAAGTCGTTGCCTGTAGCGATCGCATACCAAATCCGACGAGTAGTCGGGTCCTGTGCGAGATCCTGGCTAAATTTTGGAAATTTTGTTGCCATAGGTTTTGATATGTCCTCTGACCTTTAGCCATCAGGTGTCAGTGTTTAGAGTTCTGAGTTTTGAGTCCTGAGTCCTGAGTTTTAACTGATTACTCAGCACTCAGCACTCAGCACTCTACAAACTGATTGCTACCCTACTGAAAGGATGTGTGCATGGAAGAATGCCCAAGTGGTGGCAATTCCTCCTAATAGATAGTGAGCTACGCCTACAGCCCGACCTTGAGTGATGCTCAAAGCACGAGGTTGAATGGTTGGTGCTACTTTCAGTTTATTGTGCGCCCAAACAATCGACTCAATTAGTTCTTGCCAGTAGCCACGACCACTGAACAGGAACATTAAGCTGAATGCCCAAACAAAGTGAGCGCCTAGGAACATCAGTCCATAAGCAGAAAATTCACTTCCGTAGGAGTTGATGACCTGTGTAGCTTGCGCCCACAGGAAGTCACGCAACCAGCCGTTAATGGTGATGGCACTTTCAGCGAAGTTACCGCCAGTAATGTGATTTACTGTGCCATCTGCGTCTACAGTTCCCCAAACATCAGATTGCATTTTCCAGCTGAAGTGGAAAATCACAATTGACAGGGAGTTATACATCCAGAACAGTCCTAGGAACACGTGATCCCAACCAGAAACTTGACAGGTACCGCCACGACCTGGACCGTCGCAAGGGAAGCGGAAACCTAAGTTTGCCTTATCTGGAATCAGACGAGAACTGCGGGCGTACAGTACACCTTTGAGCAAAATCAGAACAGTGACGTGAATGGTGAAGGCGTGAATGTGGTGAATTAGGAAGTCTGCGGTACCCAAAGCTATGGGCATCATTGCGACTTTGCCGCCTACTGCCAACACACCGCCACCAAAAGCATAGCTAACTGGTGCTAACGCATTGGGTGCTGTGCCGCCTGGAGCCAGTGTGTGTAGGTTTTGTACCCACTGAGCAAACACAGGTTGCAACTGAATTGCTGCGTCGGAGAACATATCTTGGGGACGACCCAAGGCACGCATTGTGTCGTTGTGAATGTATAAACCAAAGCTGTGGAAGCCAAGGAAAATACATACCCAGTTCAGGTGAGAGATGATAGCATCACGGTGACGAATCACGCGATCCAGGACGTTGTTTTGGTTAACAACAGGATCGTAATCCCGTACCATGAAGATCGCTGCGTGAGCAGCACCACCAACAATCAGGAAGCCACCGATCCAAATATGGTGAGTGAAGATACACAACTGTGTAGCGTAGTCAGTTGCCAAATATGGATAGGGAGGCATCGCGTACATATGATGCGCGATGATGATTGTCAAGGAACCCAAGAAGGCCAGGTTAGTAGCCAACTGAGCGTGCCAAGAGGTGGTCAGGTTTTCGTAAAGACCTTTGTGACCTTCACCAGTGAAGGGTCCTTTGTGGTTTTCTAGGATATCTTTGATGCTGTGACCGATACCCCAGTTGGTGCGGTACATATGACCGGCAATGATGAACAGTACAGCGATCGCTAAGTGGTGATGAGAAATATCAGTCATCCACAAACCGCCTGTTACGGGGTTCAATCCGCCTTTGAAGGTCAGAATGTCAGCATAAGTTCCCCAGTTCAAGGTGAAGAAAGGTGCTAAACCACTGGCAAAGCTGGGATACAACTCTGTGATTAAGTCTTTGTTCAAAATGAACTCGTGGGGCAAGGGAATGTCCTTGATGGCAACACCTGCATCCAACAGTTTGTTAACTGGTGCGGACACATGGATTAAGTGACCAGCCCAGCCCAAAGAACCACAACCTAGTAATACTGATAAGTGATGATTCAGCATTGACTCCACATTCTGGAACCATTCCAGTTTGGGAGCGCGTTTGTGGTAATGGAACCAACCTGCAAATAGGAACAAGCCTGCTAGTACCAAGCCACCAATCGCAGTTACGTATAACTGGAAGGAGCTAGTTATACCCCAGCCTCGCCATACTTGGAACAAGCCAGAGGTGATTTGAATGCCGTGGAAGCCACCGCCCACATCACCGTTTAAAATGTCTTGTCCAACAATAGGCCAAACTACTTGAGCGCTGGGTCTAACGCCTAATGGATCGCTCAACCAGGCTTCGTAATTGGAGAACTTAGCGCCATGGAATAACATCCCGCTCAACCAGATTGCTACTACAGCCAGATGGCCAAAGTGCGCGGCGAATATCTTACGGGATATGTCTTCTAAATCGCTTGTATGAGTGTCAAAATCGTGGGCGAGGGCGTGCAGGTTCCAAATCCAGGTGGTGGTTTTTGGACCTTTGGCTAAGGATCTGTCGAAATGTCCAGGTTGCGCCCATTTTTGAAATGAGGTAGGTACTGGATCATTGTCAACGATGACTCTTGCTTTCTTTTCCTCTCGCTCCGGAGGACTAATCGTCATTCGACCTCCTCTCTAAATAAGGAATGAGGACTTGGGAATACCACATACTTAGCTTTACTCGCAATTCTAGCGATTTTCTGGAACCGCGATCATCGCGCTGTGTGGATAGTTGTTTCTGTTGAATTATAGAGTCTACACTTGTACTTTGTTAGAGACATTTTAACAATAATTAAAAATTGCCAGATTTCTTGTCTTATCTGACTTTTAAAGTAAAAGAAATTGTGAAAATGTCAATAGATTATCTATTTAATTTACAAAGAATAACAATTCTTAAAACTTATAGTTACTATTGAGGGTAGCAAATTTGCTCTTTTGCGCTATAGTTCGCTAGGCACAGTTTGCGCCACAATCATCTGTCAAACGTTGAAGACTATCACAGGGTGGAAGGAATGAACTCTAAGCGTAAAACTGCTTTAGAGAAACTCAAATCTAGGAGTTTCCCGATCCTCAAATGGCTAATAAAATTGGTGTTGGTCTTAAGTTTATGCAGTTGTGTTGAGACGGCAGGCAGTCAAGAAGTATCAATTGATAATCAAGCAAAAGCGCCGACAGTTTCCACAATTTCTGGGCATTTTACAGAAACTACTCCGCCAGATGTGATCCAAGAACTACGTCCCAGCTTGGAAGGTTATCAGCCACAAGTGACTATTCTGAGTCCCCAAGTGGATGAAGTTATACAAGATGATACGGTTAAAGTCAGTTTGCAAGTCAAGGATCTGCCAATATTTAAAGATCCTCAATGGCAACTTGGACCACATTTAACGCTAATTCTGGATAATCAACCTGACATAGCTATTTACGACTTAAATCAGCCTTTGGTTTTACCAGACTTATCTCCTGGGACTCATACTCTCCGAGTCTTTGCCTCTCGTCCTTGGGATGAAAGCTTTAAAAATGAGGGCGCTTATGCCCAAACAACATTTCACATTTTTACTAAAACTGACGATAACAATCCTGAATCCCATTTACCAGTACTGACTTACAGTCGTCCCTATGGCAGTTACGGTGCAGAACCGATTATGCTGGATTTTTATCTAACTAATGCGCCTTTACATATTGTTGCTGAAGAGAATCCTGAAGACACTATGAGTGATTGGCGTATTCGCTGCACGATTAACGGTGAAATTTTTGTTCTTGACCGTTGGCAAACACCATATATCAAAGGCTTCAAACCTGGTAAAACTTGGGTAAAACTAGAATTTCTCGATAACCAGGGAAACCCTGTCAAAAATGTTTTCAATAGTACAGTCAGATTAATTAACTACCAACCCACCGCTAAAGATACGCTTTCGAGAATCATCAGCGGGGAACTAACAGCTGATAAAGTTCGCGGTATTGTAGACCAGAACTATACAACTAAGATTCCTGAAACGGAAACTGTTCCAACTCCCAAAGTTGAAAAAACACCGGAACCGCAACCTGAGTTAGAAAAGCCACTAGTTCCTGAAACGGAAACTGTTCCAACTCCCAAAGTTGAAAAAACACCGGAACCGCAACCTGAGTTAGAAAAGCCACTAGTTCCTGAAACGGAAACTGTTCCAACTCCCAAAGTTGAAAAAACACCGGAACCGCAACCTAAGTTAGAAAAGCCACTAGTTCCTGAAACGGAAACTGTTCCAACTCCCAAAGTTGAAAAAACACCGGAACCGCAACCTGAGTTAGAAAAGCCATTAGTTCCTGAAACGGAAACTGTTCCAACTCCCAAAGTTGAAAAAACACCGGAACCGCAACCTGAGTTAGAAAAGCCACTAGTTCCTGAAACGGAGACTGTACCAACTCCCAAAGTTGAAAAAACACCGGAACCGCAACCTGAGTTAACACCCACACCTCCCGCTATTAAATTTGCAGCACCAGATCCCAAGCCAAAAGTAATCAGCTAAAGCGCAACTAGTTTACATATTTAATTTTAATCCTTGGGATAAAGCTTCCATAAATGCCAGTCCTGCCAGAGGATTGCCGATACTATCCAAGGCAGGACTGTAGCAGCCGATAGCTCCCTGATTTGGTACTATTGCTAATAAACCCCCACCAATTCCCGATTTCATCGGTAAACCAATCTTGACAGCATACTCAGCAGAAGCCTCGTATAATCCACAACTTAACATCACACTGTGGACGATGTTGCGATTTTCTGAAGTTATAAAACTGCTGTTACAAGCTAATAAAGTTCCCAATAAGGCTAAGTCCTGTACAACTCCAGAAATACAGCATATTTGTTCATAAGTGTCAAGAGCAATTTCCAGATTTTTGATATGTCCAGTTTTGATAAGATAGTGAGCGATCGCTAAATTGACCTGAGAACGAGTAGCGCGAACTGAAGTCAACATTTCCAAATCTATATGTAGTTGAGTACCTGCTAATTGATTCAACCATTGACAGAATAACTGCGTCCGAGTATTCACATCCTTTCCTGGTAACTTATCAGCTAGGGTAATAGCACCACTATTAATCATCGGATTGCGTGGATATCCATTATCAGAAATTAACTGTTCTAACGAATTGAAAGGTGCTGCTGAGGGTTCAAATCCAACCAATTCTGACACCTTTTCTGCTCCAAAATATTCGAGCAGATATAGTAGAGAGAATGGCTTAATTACACTCATTAAAGGAAATACACAAGCTGTATCTCCTAAACTGTAACTTACACCTGATTCACCGCATATATTAACAGCAAAGCAGCTAGGGTTAGCTACTGATAAAAGGGGAATACGTTCAATAACTCGTCCCTGTACAGTTTGGTTTTTAGCTTGTTGTAACCAAAGAGATAAATTATTGATATTGATTTCTTTCAGTTTGATCAAAACCCTAATTCCAACCTAAAATAATCTACAATTTAAAATTACTATGATTCCCCGTGTTAGCAGAATTAGTACAAAATTAAGTAGACTAACATAAATAATTCATGGACGGTATTGGATTCGAACCAACGACCCCTACGATGTCAACGTAGTGCTCTAACCAACTGAGCTAACCGTCCTTAACCACAAGAACATCTAAGTTAGCATATCCTCCTAGCAATTGTCAAGCATAATTAGCTGCTAATTCTTTATTTTGCCTGTAGTTGCTTGAGCTTATTATTTGCCAATGTCAACAATCGCTGTGCTTCAGGGTATGCAGTTGTTCCTGATTTTACACTGTTCAACTGAGTGATAATTCCTTGAATCTCGGCTTTAATCTCATTATTATTAGCAGGTGTGCTGGCAATCAATCTTTGGATTTCCTTGTTAGCTTGGTTGAGAATTTCCTGCGCGTCGTTTTCAGTTTGACGACGATTTTTAATAATTCCCAAGTTGGTGTGATACTGCGCTAGTAGTTTTTGCGCTTCCACATAACTTGGTTCTTGAACTTGAATATTCTCTAATTGCCGAATTGCTCTTTCCCATAAATTACCAATTTGTTCCCACTCAAGAGCCGTATGAGGTGGATTTTGAGAAGCTTTAGCAGCTGCTAAGGCAAACTGTTTTGCCCCCTCAACATATGTACCACTGCGGATATCAACCACCGTTTTTTGTTTGACTTGGTATGCAGCAATTAATTTTTGTGCATCTAAATAGCGAGGATTGTTATTGGGAACTTGTTCGAGTCGGTTAATTGCTTGTAGCCATAATTCCGATGCAGCTTGAGATTTTGTAGGTTGAACTTTCTGAGCTTCTAAATCAAATTCTTGTGCAGCAGCGATAAAATTACCAATCCGCGCATTATCAAAATCCCGTTTGTAAGCTGTAAGTTGAGTTTGGGCAGTTTTACCTGCTAATGTTTGTTGAGAAATTTCCTCTAATTGATCGATCGCTATTTGCCAAGATGCGATCGCTTTCTCTCTATCTTTTGTATTTGTAGCTTGTTCATATTGCAACTTTGCTGCCAATAGAGCCTTTTTGGCTTCATTCAAGGGAATCAAAGCATTTTTGTCTTGGAAAACTACCGCATCTAGTCGTGCTACCCGTTTTCGTGCCTGTTCAAATTCATCTAAAGTAAACTGCCAGGAACAACTAAACAAACTACAATAACGCTGAGGATAGTAACCCAAAAACCAAACTGGTAAATTTTCCAAGTGTTTTTTTGCAGCTTTAACTTTTTCCCCACCTAGTTCAATATCCGCAGTGCTAGTAGCTAGACTTACTAACTGATCTGCTTGTTCTAGGGAATCAATCGCACCTCGATAATGATGATCCATACTCATAAAACTAGGTAACAGCAGAATTGGTGCTACTTGAGCTACAGGTTTGCGAATCATGGGATAAGGTAAGTTTACAACCCATACCACCCCCGCTGTACCTGCGATAAGAATAGCTGCTAATTTGATTTTCCCGAACATAGTCATACCTAATTGCTACTTAAACTAGTATTCCCTTTCTTTCGCTGAAAATAATACATATATAAATTATCAGGACACGGGAACAAGTTTGTTCACAAATCATTTAGTAGAGTTGCTATAGGAATTAATCAACGTTTTGAAATTACCACAGATTCTGGAAAGAATTGTTACCATAAATAAGGTGATTGAATAAATCAGATAATACCTAAAATGTCAACAGCTTTAGTTACCGGGGCTTCTGGGGGAATTGGCAAAGCTTTTGCAGAAGAACTTGCTGCACGTCAAACAAATCTTGTTCTGATTGCACGTTCAGCAGAGAAGTTGGAAGAAATAGCCACACAATTACAACAAAAACACAAAGTTCAAGTCGAGATTATAGCCAAAGACTTAACCGAACCTAATGCCACTAATGATGTATTTGATTTGATCAAAGCTAAAGGATTAACAATTGATTTGTTAATCAATAATGCTGGGTTTGGCGATTATGGCGACTTTGCCGAAAGAGACGGGCAACGACAATTAAATATGATTCAATTAAATATTATGGCATTGGTAGATTTAACTCATAAATTTCTACCTTTAATGCGAGAACGCCGTTCGGGAAGCATTATTAATGTTTCTTCAATTGCGGGATTTCAACCAATGCCTTATCTTTCTGTCTATGCAGCCACTAAAGCTTTTGTTCTCAGTTTCAGTGAAGCATTATGGGCAGAAAATCGTGATTATGGTGTCCGGGTTTTGGTAGTTTGTCCAGGGCCAACAGAAACAGACTTTTTTACAGAAGCAAAGTTTCCCGCAGCTTTGGCAGGTTCAACAAATAAAATAGCCACTCCTAAACAAGTTGTGGATGATGCTTTGCAAGCTTTAGAAAAAGGTGAATCGTCAGTAGTTAGTGGTGGTTTAGGAAATCAAGTCATTGTTAATATGCACAGATTTTTACCAAGAGAGTCTTTAGTAAGTTTGGTGGCAAAACAGTTTAAAGTAATTCGTAATTCGTAATTCGTAATTAGAAGAATTACTTGTTCCCTGTTCCCTGTTCCCTGTTCCCTGTTCCCTGTTAAGAGTCCCTACATAAACCTAGTTAATTGCACGCGGTAACGGTCTTTTTTAGTAACAGCAATTTCGCCGACTTCTAAACGTCCTTTACCGCGAATTGCGATTAAATCGCCTGATTTAACTTGAGAACTGGCTTGGGTGATTTCTTTCCAATTGACACGAACATCATGAGAGTCAATTAAATCCACCATTTTGCTGCGGGACATTCCAAAACCGGCAGATGCGATCGCATCTAAACGCAAAGAAGCTTCCACAGTTGTCAATTCTTTTTTCTTCGGTTCCCGGACTTTTAACTCATTGATATCAATCCGCTGAGTTTTTACAGGAACTGAACGCACTTGTTGGAGACTCATTTCCAGAAATTCTACCAATTCCGGGACGACGATTACCTGCGCCCCTCTTTCTCCCAAGACAATCACATCTCCTGTCTTTTCCCGGACAATTCCCGTTCCCAACATTGCACCTAAATAGTCCCGGTGAGTTGCGGTATCAAACAGGAAATTACCCGCAATTTCTAAAGTACTGATAGCAACTTGAGATGAATCTAATGGTAATTCAGAACGTGCGATCGCAATTCTTTGGCGTTCAGCTTGGGGATATCCACCCCACGCTACTAAATGTACGTCTGTTAATCGACTAAACACCCGTTGAATTTCTGCTAACTCTGGCGGAGACAAAAAATCAGTAAAAACCACTTCCCAGGTCTTAATAGCCTGTTCTGCCTGGTCAATCACACGGGCGATACTCTCACGGTTTTCAACACCTTTTAAAAGTTCTTCTCTGGGTAACATGGGACTAGATGTAGGGTGTAGGGGAGGCAACAGAAGAAAATTCATACTCAATACTCAATACTCAATACTCAGCACTCAATACTCAGCACTCAATACTCAGCACTCAGCACTCAGCACTCAGCACTCAGCACTCAGCACTCAGCACTCAATACTCAGCACTCAGCACTCAGTACTGACCAATTAGTTAGTTTCAGCATAACCCTGGATATTTTCTGGATCAAACTGACGTAATATGCGTGTAGCTTGGCGAGTTAAAGTTTCTGAACCCTCAACTACAATTATGTATTTACCAGAATCTAAGCGGTTGCGATAGGGTAAAGCATCTCCACCTCCTGCAACTAAACCAATTCCACCACCAACAAATACGCTACCCATTGCACCACTACCAGCACCTAGCAGCCCACCAACAACATGATTACCAATTTCTCCTGCCCAATCAAAGGTATTCAACCCAGTGATGAGACTGAAAGTAAAACCTGCAAAAAAGCCAAAGGGAACCAGCCATAATGCCATAAGTTGCGCTTGCTTTTTGGCTTGCTCTTTTGGGTCAATTAAGCCAAACTCATCAGCGGTTTTGTACCCTCTACCGAGAATACTACTTTTTATGCCTACTTTTTCTAAGTCTAAATAAGCGGCTTCGGCTTGAATACGGTCTGATAATACGGCTACAAGGTAATTCATTGATTTTAATGAAAATATTAATCTGACAGGGGTTCTACTTAATTAACAGCGTATCAGCACTGGTTTCATATCTCAGAAGGAAAGCGGCAACTATATTACTTTAACGAATCCAATGGCGCACAAAAATTATTGATACCTTGTTTGAGAATATATATTAAAACTGGGGTTGCTAAAATTTTCGGAAAAGCAGGTATTGTCGTTAGATGTGTCATCATTGCTGTAATTGAGCTGTTCACCAAATCTTCTCGATATTCTTGTTCACAAATCACTGCTCGCCATTTTCTAGCCAAAGCGTCTAACCACTCAGCATTTGTTCTTTCTGGTTGTTGTCCAGCGCGAATTGCTAGAGACATGGCTGCATCTTCTAAATCTCCGTCACAATCCTCTATCAAGTCTAGCGCTTCCATTGCTTGCGGATCATCTGCCAATTGAGAGCGGAACTGGGCAATTTCTTGTGATGTGACTTTAGTCATGAGTTCTTTTATTTGTTATCGTTCTACCAAATATAGCTTTTTTGACTAAGAAGCCTCATTTGCTAGTAATTACACTGCTAAATGAGGCTTTTGGGGCTTTTAAAAAAGGTTGTATTTATTTACTTATTAAAAGCTCTGGAAGTGACATACCGTTGTAATTCAGTCAAAGCCCGATTGTAATTCAAAATAGCTGTGACTCGATTACCTTCCGATCTTGTCAAGTCATTTTCTGAGTTAATCACATCAGTTTGAGTACCGACACCTGCTTGGAATCGCAAACGTGCTAACCGTAAAGACTCTTTAGCTTGTTCTAAAGCCACATTAGCGGTTTGGACATTTTCTAAGTTAGCACGCTGAGTAGAATAAGCCTGTTCTACCTGAAAACGAATTTGGTTACGTTGTTCAGAAAAATTGGTTTCAGCGATCGCTATATTAGATTTGGCCTGAGAGGCTCTAGCTTTTGCTGTTCCCCCATCGTATAAATTTAGGGTTGCTTGCACGCCGACTGAATAACCATCGCTAACGTTGATACTATCATTAAACACATCTAACAAGTCATAGCTGGCAACTAAACTAATTTGTGGTCCTAAAGAAGCTAAAGCCTGTCTTCTTTGCTGCTCGCTAACATTCCGCTCTGCCAATCGCTGTTGCAGTTCTGGACGATGTTGATAAGCTAAGATAATACTCTGTTCGAGAGTTTCCTGCCAAAGACCAGCTAACTGTACAGGATCAGCGGCAGTAATATTTGCCGACTGAGGAATATTTAACCGAGTTGCTAAAGTACGACGAGCAATTTCTTGTTGGGAACGAGCATTAGTTAGGTCTTGTTGGGCATTTGCTAAGTTTACCTGCGATCGCAACACATCGAATCGCGTACCCACACCAGCCCTTTCTAGAGCCTGTGCATCTCGCAAACTAGCCTCAGAATTCTGCACTGCTGATTGAGAAATACGTACTTGTTCATCTGCTTGTTGCAAATTATAGTATTCCCTAGCAACATTCAAGCGAATATCCTCAGATTGCCGCTCTACATCCAACTCCTGAAAACGTACTTGTTCCTCAGCCTCTCTAATAGCCGCATTTCGTCTTCCAGAGGTGTAAAGGTCATATTGCAATTGTGCTGCACCAGTAAAACTGGTATCAGAGGTAGCATCCGGTGCATTGGGATTTAACTCCTGTGTTCGTTTAGCTGACAATGTACTGCTACTACTGCGGCTGTTAGTAATCCGACTAGTCAGCCCCACTGTTGGCAATAACGAAGCTTGTTGCTCCTTGAGAGAGCCTTTACTACGTTCTAACTGCAATATTGACACTTGCAAATCATTATTGTTGCGCTTTGCCAGTTCTAGAGCCTGTTGCAAAGTAATTGGCTGATTTGCCTGAACTGTCACTTCCTCTGGTTTTGTAGGAAATATTAAAGGATTGGGACTGGGATTCAAGTATTCAGGAGTCTCTATGGAACCTGTAGGTGTAGGTGTTACAGTGTCTGAGCTTTGAACAGGCTGCTCTAAAGTATCAGTTTTTTCTGATTCAGTAGGCATACTTGCCTGAGCTACCCGCTCACTGGATGGTTTGGTTTGTGAACAGTTTTTTAAGGCTGAAAGCAAGGCAGCTTGACTGTTCTGCTTTGTCCGTAAACATTTTTTGGACTCGAATAACTCTGCTAACTTTGTCCCAGTAACTGAAGCTGGTAAAACTGTTTTTGGTATTTTGTCTCCTGGCAGACTTTTATGATTAACCCCAGAGATTTCTGGAACACTATGATTACCTACAGGCTTCACATTGAGGTTACTAAAATCAAGAGTAGGTATTAAGGTTGGAGAATTATCAACTCCCTGATTGGGTAGTTGCTGATTCATATTGTCCGCAACTGAGGCTTTTCCACCGGTTGCAGTCAATACAGTAGGAGAAGAATTTGTTTTAACTTCACCTACTTTGACCGTACCCGCCCAAGCCGACTGAGTTGTTAATACCGCTGCTGTTACACCAGGTAAGAAACTATGAAATAATTGCTGTCCTTTCACCGCATCCCCTCACACGAAAATCTATCTAGCGGCAGAAAACTTGTCTTCACACAGAATATAGCACGAGAGTGAACTACCCGACGCTGAACGCTTAGGCGTTACAGTGCAAGCTTTCCCAACGAATTTAAGAATCAGAACTCTGTTTTTCTTCAAAACGTTTGACAATGCGAGAAAGTTCTGCTTTTTCGTCTATGCTAACGCGGGTAGGAGCGCCACTGACAATTCGTTCGTAATTACGGAAGGAATCTTTAATATTAGGACCGTCAGCCGTAATATTGTACTCCCGAATTCCCTTATCGTGCCACGAACCGCGCATTTTGAAGACGTTTATTGCCCGTGACATTTCACCATGTATCTCTACATACTGCAACATTAAAATTGTATCAGTAATCGTGGAAATGTGAGAATCAGTAATTGAATGTGACCCCATAAATTGGTCACTGGTGTTAGTAAAGAAGCCTGTAATCTCTTCTTGTTTAGCATAACCTGTAACACCAATGACAAATTGCCGAAAAGCATTATTACTTACGCCTCTAGCTAGTGCTGAGAGGGAGTCAATGGCAATCCTAGCTGGCTTAAAATCGGCAATTTCTGATTTAATAATTTGCAAGTGATCTTCTAAACCGGTTGATTCGGGATATGTACAAATTATTTTTAATAAGCCTTGGTGTTCTAATTCCTCAAAGTCAATTCCCCAAGAATAAGCATTGCGAGACAATTGAGCGCGGGATTCTTCATAAGCAAATAATATCGCCCGCTCGCCGCTAACACATCCATCTTGAATAAATTTGCTAACTAACAGAGTTTTACCAGTACCTGTGGCTCCTGTGGCCAAAATAATCGAGTCTTTAAAGAAACCACCACCACACATTTCATCCAGGGTTTTCACCCCAGAAGATACGCGGACATTTGAAGAACGTTGTGTTAACCGCATTGCGCCCAATGGGAAAATATTGACTCCTGCATTTGTAATCGTAAATGGATATTCACCTTTCATGTGGGTTGTCCCGCGCAATTTGAGAATTTCAATTGTGCGGCGGCGGCGTTCTCCTTCTAAAACGTTGCGAACAATTACTACATTGTCAGAGACAAATTCTTCTACTCCAAAGGAAGCAACAGGCCCATATTCTTCACCACGCTCTGTTGTAATTATGGTGGTAACGTTTAATTGTTTGAGTCGTGCTACTAACCGAAATATTTCTCGTCTGACTACGCCTATAGCTTCATATTGTTGGAATACTGCTGTGATGGAATCAATGGAAACCCGATGAGCTTTGTATTTACGAATCGCATATTGTAAGCGCTCAATTAGGGCTGAAAGGTCAAAGTTACCGACTATATCTTGACCTTCAGGATCAGGTGATGCGTCGAGAATAAACAGCTTTCCTTCTTCAATCAAACGTTGTAAATTCCAGCCAAAAATATGAGCATTTTTAATAATATCGCTGGGTGATTCCTCGAAGGTAACAAATACTCCTGCTTCATCAAAGTAGGTGATGCCATTATACAGAAATTGTAGAGATAATAAAGTTTTACCTGTACCAGAAGTACCGCTGACTAAGGTTGTTCTTCCAACTGGTAAGCCACCATGACTAATGTCGTCAAAGCCCTCAATCATTGTGCGAATTTTCTCTACACCCCCAATTAGTGGATTTTTTGGCTCTTTTTGGTCTTTGTAACTCATTTTTTTATCACATTTGGGTATTTAACCCTATTTTTTAAATTACTAAAAATTAGACTCGATTTTTGTGAATCAGATTTCTATTCTTCCCAGTCTTCTTCACTCAACTCTTCATACAGTAAATCTAGTCCTATTAAAACTCTTTCTCTGTCTGAAAGATCACCGATTATCTTGCGGACTGGAGGCGGCAAAATCTTTGATAATGTCGGTGTGGCTAATATTTTATCTTCTTCTGCTAGTTGTGGGTTTTTAAGGACATCGATTACTTTTAAAGCATAAACGCCTTTGAACTCTTGTTCTAATATGTTTTTGAGGGTGTTTAATGCTCTCACGGAGTTGGGAGTGTTCCCTGCTACATAAAGCTTGAGAACATAGGTCTTCTTGGATTTATTCATAAAATTACAGGCTATTTCTGAGTATAGGAATACAAAATATGATGATGCATTTGTCTGAACTTACAAATGATATAACAGGTAACAGTTTTAAAAGCCTATTTGTGTCTAAGTTTTATGACTAGTTAATGTTATAACAACCTTGGCGGTTACTATAAATTGGAAGTTTAACTTTCTTTATTCGATTTTAGAAACTTTACATCTATAGACTTCACACAGGTTTGCCAAAATATCTATTAATGTTAGTCTGTAATCAAGCAATGTTTCATCACTCCTTCCTTCTAATTTTAGCTGCTTGGAAAACTCGTCAATAAGTTCCATGTGGATTTCTATAATTTTTGGTACAGGAATATTCGCATAAAATAAAGCATTAATAAATTTATCAATGCTAGATTGCAGCGTTTTATCTGTAAGATAGTAATTTATAAGAATTTTACGGTAGTCTAATTTAAGTTGCTCTAGCAATTCCTGCTTATCCCCTGGACTCATGCGCTGAAATAACTGCTGGTTTTTTTGTTTGTTGCAGGCTAATACATAGCTATATTTTTCATCCTCATTCAGTTGTTGATTGTGGTGTTGGTGGGTAGTTTTGTTTAAAGAGTATATACTGACAGGGATAGTTATAGGCAAATAAAAACACCATATTGGGGTGATCATGTGATCGATGAGATTCCACGTTTGCCCAATTAAATATTGTAGGTTGCTCATATGAGTGAGAGCATATAAATATTTTTTAACATTTGGTTGCCAAATCAATATTGGTAATAACATTTATTGTTTATATGGGAATCCGGTTTGATACTAATAGCTGAGGTGGCGTAGTCATACTTACTCATGGAGGCTTTTAACTAGAAACTGTGGAAAGAAGTGTACTAGTTTTTTTTCAGCACAGAGTGCAAGACACTTTCACAAAAATCAGGACTCCTATATATTTAGTAGGATGATTAACCAAACTCAACTGTATGGGTTAATTAAGTTTTGTAAAAGATTTTCAGTCGGGACTAGCTAAAAAACGCTTTCTGTCAAAAATATTTAGGACTAACCACTCAAAAAGTGAGTTGCCGCAACTGACCAGTATAAATTAGAGTTGAACAAGCGTTGAAAATCAGATATGTAGTTGAATGCTGGTGTCCAGTATGTATATCTATCGGAATATAGATATTTTTATTTCACTCCTTGATAAGATACATAAACAAAGTTAAATCATCGTTTCATTTTAAATCATTATAATTCCTCAAGGTTCTAAAACGAATCTTTGGAGCGATAATTGTTCTAGCTATAACCATCGATGAAGAGTTTCAACACCAGTATCCTGCTGGTGAAGATGGTCGCTAGAACAAAAGAGTAGGTCTCGAAAAGCAGCACCTTGGGAATTTTTGGAGGCAACCAATTGTCCGTCAGAGCCGAGTTGATTGTTTCAATATCCTTTAAAATGTCACGAAAATCGCTTATGTGACTCTTCTTGGAGGATATTGCTGCAGGCATAAAGACCATCAGCACTTTGGTAGATGTTTATGCCAAAAGTAACCACAGGAAGAATGACCCCTTAAGCCCTATGTTAATGCTACAGTACCCGCTTTATGACTTTCTAGCAACCGTACCCAGCTGCCCAGAAACAAGCACTCTGGCGGTGGTGCTGGAGATTTTAGAGAAAGAGCAGTGCGATCGCTTGGTAGTAGTGAATCAACAGCAATGCCCCATAGGATTGTTGTACTCTGCCCGTTTAATCCCCAAATTATTGGCAGCAGCCAGTGGTGAGCAATTTCTCAATTTACAGCAGCCAATCTCAACTTTGGGATCAACCCTAATTGAGCCAATACATAAAATACCCGTTTGTGATCATCTAGAAAAATTTAACTTGTTTTTGCGTTACCCACAAACCCAAAAAAACCGCAACTTAGATTGGGCGTTAGTTGATATAGATGGAAAATTTTTGGGGTTACTGGATAGCTCACGCTTACTACGGTTTTTAGCTAAGGAAAAAGTGGCACTTGTTTCAAATGCCCCAGGAACTGCTCAAAAAGGGAATAATAGCGCCAAAACAGCTGCTAACAAACAAAATCAACACCAGTTGATCACGCACAATCCCCTAGTACAGTTGTTGGAAAGACTGCCTTGGCCTTTAATGCTACAAACAAGTGCTGGGGAAGTGGTGACGCAAAATCCAGCTTGGTGGGAACAATTGGGAGAGTTGAAAGATCCAGAAGGAATCAGGCAACAGGTAGAGGCCATACTTGCTCCTGAACACAATCAACAAGCAGTGAAAGTTTATGCCCATGATCGAGCCAGGAACGCATCCCTGTCGCCGAGTCAACAGCATTCTGAGGGTGATAGTGCGTCAGTTCGCGGGTCGCTAACAAGTGCAGCTACTCCTCAAACAGGCTTACCTCCTTACGCCCCATCTGTTTTACCAATGATGCAGGAGCAACTTGTACCGGGGAATACAGCATCTAGTTACTGTTATTTAGATACTCAATTAGGTACTTGTACTTGTGTCGTGGAAGTACAAAATGGTCAGGAGCGAATTTGGCAATTTGCTAGAATTCCCCTAGATGGACCTGAGTTAAAAGTCTGGAGTGCTGATTCTGAAGTTACACTTAGCAGTCAGAACCCAGAACTGGGCAATGAAAAGCTGTGGTTAGTCTTAGCAACTGATGTCACCGAACAGCAACAACTTTGCAAAGAACTGGCAGCAAAAAATGCCGATTTGATTCAACTAAATCGCTTAAAAGATGAGTTTTTAGCTTGTATTAGCCATGAACTGAAAACACCACTAACGGCAGTTTTGGGCTTGTCCAGGTTACTGGTAGATCAACAATTAGGAGAACTAAATGAGCGTCAAGCACGTTATGCAGGTTTAATTCATCAAAGTGGCCGTCATTTGATGAGTGTGGTTAATGACATTTTAGATTTGACGCGGATGGAAACTGGACAGATGGAACTTGCCCCATCTCCAGTTAAAATTAGGGAAGTGTGCGATCGCGCTTTATTAGAAGTAAAAACACTCCAAAATCAAACCAGCAAAACTAGCCAATCTTACCAGTCTGAAAATAAACGTTCATCGGATGATCATCAATTCAGTCTCACCATTGAACCAGGCTTAGAGCAAATGGTTGCAGATGAGCTACGCTTGCGCCAAATGCTGGTACACTTACTTTCCAACGCTTTTAAGTTCACGGAAATTTCTGGAGAAATTGGACTGCGGGTAAATCGTTGGGAAGGGTGGATTGCTTTTACAGTCTGGGATACTGGCATTGGCATTCCCGAACATCAACAACATTTAATATTTCAAAAATTCCAACAACTAGAAAATCCCCTGACTCGCCAATTTGAAGGCACTGGTCTGGGGCTAGTATTAACAAGAGCATTAGCTCGTCTACATGGTGGAGATGTCAGCTTTTTGTCTCGTGAAGGCAAAGGTAGTCAGTTTACACTACTATTACCACCCAGTCCGCCAAAAACAAGTTTTGCGGAATCAGAGGCAGGAAATTCAGAATCACATCAACAGGTTTCCTCCCAACGGTTAGTGTTAGTAGTTGAGGCAGTAGCTGGATATATTGAAGACTTAACTCAACATCTTAAAGGTTTGGGTTATCGGGTGGTAATTGCTCGTGCGGGAACAGAAGCACTAGAAAAAGCCCGACGCTTGCAACCGAAAACTATCTTCTTGAATCCGTTGTTACCCCTACTGTCAGGTTGGGATGTGCTAACTTTACTCAAGTCTGATCCGGCAACTCGCCATATTCCTGTTATTGTCACAGCTACAGGTGCAGAAAAAGAACAGGCATTTGCTAACCGAGCCGATGATTTTGTGAGCTTACCAGTAGAGCATTCGGGATTATTACCAATTTTAGAAAGATTGTGTACTGCACCAGAAGTTGAGCAGATAAATGTAGAAAATAATGAAATCCCACCGATAATAACTCCTCTGCGTATTCTCCGGTTGGTAAATCCAGAATTAGAATCTGTTACTCCTAACCCTTCACTCCGAGAACATCGAGTAATTGAAGTAGATGATCTAGATCAGGCTGAACTTTTAGCGCGAGTGTGGCAGTTTGATGTAGTTTTGCTAGATGTGGAAAGTTCTACCGCTCAAAATTATCTACAACAATTGATTAAACATCCACGTTTGGCAGCTTTACCACTAGTAACTTGTGATGTGGCCACGACTTTAGCAGCTTCCCAAATACCAGGATTAGGTGTGTTTCCTTGTTTAATTCCATTAAGTAAGCAAGGTGGTAATCACAAAGGAAAACCAGATCCTTTATTATCGGTGTTACAAATTGCTTCGGGTCTTAGCTGCCCTCCTCATATTTTAGTGGTCGATGTGACTATGTTGCGCGATTTACCACAGGTAAGACCTAAGCAAGTGAAGGGCTATCGGTTAGAAAGAAACTCTTCTCTTAAAAATGAGTACAGAAGGGGTTCATCTTCACCAAATACAGAACGGGGATCTGAGTGGTTCCAAGCTTTAATTCAATACTTACAAACTGCCGGTTTTAAAGCATCTATGGGTAACTGCTGGGCAGAAGTTCTGCAACAAATTCGCCACCAAAGTGTGGATTTACTACTAATTTGTTTGGGAGAATCGGCAATTCATAAAGAAATGCAAAAAGCACTTAAAGCTTTGTCAGATTTACCGTTGAATTTGCCACCAATTTTAGTACTTGACCAAAGATTAAATCAGGTGAAAAATCCAGAAATTAGTCCAGCAAAAAAAAACGGAAATCAATATTTGCAAACTAATTGTGCTAGTGAGTTAGAATATCTGACTGGCGGTATCGCTACCCAGATATTACCCCGTTCTATCTCAATGGAAGACTTATTAAATCAGATTAATCAAGCTTTGGTAAAAGGTGACAGGTGACAGGTGACAGGTGACAGGTGACAGGTGACAGGTGACAGGTGACAGGTGACAGGTGACAGGTGACAGGTGACAGGTGACAGGTGACAGGTGACAGGTGACAGGGAACTCTTCTAATTACGAATTACGAATTACGAATTACGAATTACGAATTACGAATTACGAATTACGAATTACGAATTACGAATTACGAATTACGAATTACGAATTACGAATTACGAAATGTCCAGTTTTTCTTTTTTACTTTTTTTAAAAGGGATGCGAATGAGATTATAAGCACCTTTGGTGGCTATATTCTTGTAATTATCTGGTGGTAAGTTCATTTCCAGCAACTTTTTCTGTTCCGTTAGAAGTAGTATTGATGGCGGCCGGATTTTCGCATTTGCTTGATTTTGAATATAGTCTAGTGCCTGTTGGGAAAATTTGAGGTAATTAACATTATGTTGGGTGTAGAAAGTCACTGTTGGCTTTTTGAAAC
Source organism: Anabaena sp. PCC 7108 (assembly GCF_000332135.1). Lineage (NCBI taxonomy): Bacteria > Bacillati > Cyanobacteriota > Cyanophyceae > Nostocales > Nostocaceae > Anabaena > Anabaena sp. PCC 7108. The sequence continues at coordinate 3,956,473 of NZ_KB235896.1, read as the reverse complement.
CGACCATAACTAGTTCTTCATTGGGTTGTTTTTCTTGGACTGCGATCGCAGATAATTCTCTTAAAGGTAGTTGACGCTGTTGATCCATCACAAACAAAGTAGGCATTAACACCACTGATAAAAATGCCACAAACCCTATTAAATTAATAAAAATGATGGGACGCAGATAATTACTCAATATTAAAGCCGCGATACTAATCGCACTAACAAGCCAAATTATACCTCCTAAATTTGTTAACCCCAATTTTTGAATTAGTTCATATAATTCAGGTGCAGCAGGATCAGTACCCACTATTTTAGATAGATTAAATAGTCCTACTGATATTGTCGATAAAAAGGCAACATTTATCCAGCTACTGATGCGGAAAGATTTATGAGTTTGTATGTTTGAGAACAGGTCACTCCAAAATAATGCTACCAAAATAGCTGTAGCTGGCATTAAAGGTAAAAGGTAGCTGGGGAGTTTGGTGACAGCAATGCTAAAAAAACCAAAGACACCAAAAAACCAGAAACAAGCAAATAAACCCAATTGTTGAGAACGTTCTTGATTAAGCCAGTGCGATCGCTGCCAAAATTTTAACCTAGCCATAGCAGTGAGAATGTACACTGAGTATGGTGCAAAACCCAACAACACGACTAAAAAGTAAAAATACCAAGTGGCTGAGTGACCATTCACAACTTCTGTAAAGCGTTCTATGTTGTGATAACCAAAAAAGGAGTTAATAAAATTCCAGCCATTACGCCAAGTCACCAAGACATACCAGGGAGCAGATATAGCGAAAACTATTCCCATACCCAAAATAGGACGCATTTCTCGCCACAGTTCCCAGAATTTGCCTAAATATACAGCAAAGGCAATCATAATCAGCCCTGGTAAGACAATTCCGACTGGTCCTTTAGTTAAAATTGCCCCAGCAATCAATACATAACAAGCCAAATACCATTTATTGGGGAACGGGGAAGGAGAAGATTTTTGAGCGTATCCTAGAAAGAAGCATAGCAAAGCAGATGCCATGCAACCAGTGAGTAACATATCAGAAACACCGACTCTAGCCCAAACAATCATTTCGGGATTAAATGCCATTAAAGCCGATGCTACAGCAGCTGTTAAGTAACGACGAGTAGGATTTGCAACTTGCTCTAACTCATCTTTTTTAGCAAAATGCCACTGTACAGCGTAAAATGCCAGAGCTGTTACAGCCGTTGCTGCCAGTGCGGAAGGGATACGGGCTGCCCACTCATTCACCCCCATAATAGAATATGCGATCGCTTGACACCAATAAATTAACGCTGGTTTGTCAAAACGAGTTTCACCATTAAAAAATGGGGTAATCCAATCACCTGTAACTAGCATTTGCCGGGAAGCTTCAGCAAACAACGGCTCAGTTTCGTCAACCAAGCCAATATTGCCCAAATTCCAACCAAAAGCTATCCAGTTAATCAGCAGTAACCACAAGATGGAAATAGTCACAGCAAGGGCTGGACGCTGTTCTATCTTGTGAAAAAATTGGTCAACAGGGCGGGTAACGCTCAATTTCAGCCTCATAAATCCATACTCACAGACACGGTGAATCGCGTCTTTCTCATACACAATAATTCAAAAGTCGTTAATAAGTTCGATTTTGTTCTCACCATACCCCACACCATATCTCCACAAATAATCTTGGTGCATAATTTCTATTTGTCAGGACAAACATTTCTGGAAAGCGCCTAACGCACCTGTATCCAACTATGTAATTGCAGCCTATCTACTTACTTAAAGCAATATGAACCGTTATTATCCATTTACTTTGCCATTGATAACTGTAGCTGTGCTGTTGTGCAGTGCGATGAATGGTTCTAAGAGTCTATCCCAACCCGCCACCCGTTCCTTCAATACACTCAAAAATGGCAACTATCGCTTTTGTAGTCAACAACCCAAATCAAGTAATATAGCTCCTCCAGATGCGATAATTGGTGATTGCTTTTTATTCCGGAAACAAGGAAATCAAGTTGTTGGTACTTATTACGACACTAGAACATTAGGGGAAAATGCGCTTTGTTTGCAAGGCACTTTTAAAGATAGCTTTTACGGTGAAGGTTTAGAATTTATAGGTGGTATTGGTCGTCAACATATACCTGCCAAAGCTCAAGGTTCGCGTCTAGTAAATTGGGACAAGGAAGGAATTTTGCAAGTTGCCAAAGCCATACCCTATGGTAAACGCACAGTATCTGGTCAACCAATACACTACCGCCAAGCTATTGTAGATTTTAAGCGGCTTTATCGATATAATTTAGGCACTAAGCTACCACCAAAACGCTGCCTGCGTTAACGAATATTAAACTACAAACTTCACTGTAAGGCATATCGGCAGAAACAGAAAATTTTCTGTCTCTAGATCAATACAAACTATTATTCTCTGGGTTTACATTAGACATTTTTGCCAACTTACTAATACCAATTATGGAGTTAGTAGCAATTGCCATTCTTTGGTTTGGGAATTCCATTTGGGTGAGGAAGTTTCCCCAATAACATAAGGTCCCCAATAGCGTCGAGAACCATCTTGGGCAAAAGCCACTAAAATATCTCCCTGTTCTAGTTTTAGATTACCCTGTGGCAGGGATAAAATTAAACCTTTCTGACTACCTTCTTGGGGAGCAAAATCCCAATGAGCCGGAATACTATACTTGGTTTTGGGCTGGGAGGAGTTTTTTACTGCTGACTGTTGCGCTAATAGGGCTAAACGTACAGGCTGATTTGTTTGATTGCTCATTCGCAAACTGCCTAAGTTTTTGCTTTTATTAGCGGAGTCAACTTGATATGCTAAGACATGAGATGAATTTTCTGGAATAGGTTTTTCTAATTGCTTATTTGGGCTATTTGTGACATTAGCTGCACTACCAGATATCACTTCTTCTGAAGTAGCAGGTACAGATATTGTCTGTTCTAAGGTGGAGGTTTGTTGAGGGATTTTTGATGATGATGTTGGTTTATCTGACTCAAATGATACACTCATGTCCAAGCATCCCATGATTATTCCTAGTAGTCCCAATGCACAACCCACAATAGCGAAGTTACGATAGATGGAAAATTTCATAATTATACTTTTAGAGATATGATTTTTATTAGCTTTAACGTCAGGGTAGCTCATAATTCTCAATGAGAATTAAAGCGTGTTCTCTATATTAGGTATCGTGATAATGAAGAGTATCTATGTTAATAAATCTCTTATATAGGTTACAGAACATAATTTTTGACAGTCAGATATTACTGCTAACAGAGTCTATGGTTAACTAGGTGGGCGTAAAAAAATATTAATATAGACTTGACCCCAATCCTTTCCCTGATAGGTAAAAGGAGATATTTGGAGAGAAGTCTTAATATTTAATTAAGCCTATCTACTTTAGTCCGTTTCTGATTTAGAAGCCTAGTTTCAGCTTGGATAGTTCACGCTTTATATTTAAGATAACTCTGGAAGGCTAGAAGATACAACCCTAGAGGAGAGTAATCTTTGGAAAATTTTCCTGACTCAAAATATTGTTTGTATTATTTTTGATGTACACTGAAAACTCAAGAGTTATTTATAACAACATTAAATAAGCTTAGAGGTTATTTGAAAAGTATTAACATAATTTTCTGCGGTTTTCCTCCCTTGTCTACCTTGTCGCCCAAGTCTTGCCCTCACAAGAATGTAAAAAACCTACACCTGTCAGGTAGGGGGGTGGTGAGAGGTTTACCAGAGGGGTTTATTTATACATTAAAAACTTTGAAAACATCCTCTTAGACTGAATGAGAGCGAAAACTAGTAGCTAATTTAATTTTACCCCCCAGTCTCGTTCATGCAAAATACTCGTCTTAATAATTTATTAGATACCATTGCTAGGAACTTGGGGCAATGGTTTATCAATCCTTGGCGGCGATTATCACTATTGTTAATTAGTTGGTTGTTTGGTTTTTTTATGGGATCTGTGGTGTCTACTACTGCTGGACAAAAGGCTGAATTGGATGTTGTGGCAGCTGCTGTTTTAGTCTTGATGACGGAAATTACCAGTAGACTATTTTATAGTCGTAGCTTTTTTGCGAAACAGGCGCTTTGGGTAGAAGCACTTAATTTTTTCAAGGTTGGTTTCATCTACAGTCTATTTTTGGAAGCCTTTAAGCTGGGTTCGTAGTTTTTTGGTTATTAGTGCTAATTATGACTATTGGTTGGTTAAATGAAATTTTGATGTCCGGTGGCAAGGATGAGTCTTGGCAAGTTTTAGCGTCCGAAGCTGAATTAGTAGATTCTTTGAGAGCAAAAGTATTTGATATTACCTCTGAAAATGTTTCCCAAGTCATTCAAGAGCGATCGCACTTACTCAATCTATTTTTACCCACTTTTAGCCAATTTTGCCAAAATGAACTAAACATCCCCCATCATTCTATGATACAGGTGCTGTGGGATTTATGGCTACCTTTGGGAATCAAACTAGCGTCAAGTCGCAAAGATTTGGGTAGACCTCTGATTCAGGGGATTTTGGGTGGACAAGGTACTGGTAAAACCACAATGTCGCGGGTTCTCAGTCTGATTCTCCAGCAGTTAGGATACCGGACTTTGAGTTTGTCTTTGGATGACTTGTACAAAACTTATAGCGATCGCTTGGCTTTAATGCAGCAAGATCCCCGTTTGATTTGGCGAGGACCACCAGGAACCCACGATATCGACTTAGGTTTAAGTTTACTTGATCAGCTTCGTCAAGGCAAGAGTCCTGTGAGTGTTCCCCGCTTTGATAAATCTGCTTACTCAGGTGCTGGCGATCGCACTACCCCAGAAGTTATCACATATGTAGCAGATATTATCCTGTTTGAAGGCTGGTTTGTTGGTGTGCAACCAATTGACCCAGAATCTTTTACCACCGCACCAGATCCAATTATCACAGATGAAGACCGAGTTTTTGCTCGTGACATGAATGATCAACTCAGAAATTATCTCCCACTTTGGCAACGTTTGGATAGTTTAATTGTCCTCTATCCTACTGATTATCGCTGTTCTTTACAGTGGCGTAAACAAGCAGAAAAGCAAATGATTGCGACTGGGAAGACAGGCATGACTGATTCAGAAATAGAAGAATTTGTCAAGTATTTTTGGCGAGCATTGCACCCAGAATTATTTATCAAGCCTTTGATAACATCTCACTTGGCTAATTTAATCATCAAAATTTCCCCTGAACACGCAATTAAAGCAATATATTAGGACTCTTGTTGGATTTTAACATCCTTTATTTTTTGGGATTTTTTCTTCAATGGTAAAATTGTAATATTAAAAACTCAATCAAAGATATATGAAAAATTCAGATATTAATATAGAACAAAAGTTTGACACTACTGACTGTGATCAAGAACCAATCCATATCTCTGGACATATTCAGCCACATGGTATTTTACTCACATTACAAATACCAAATCTGAAGATTTTACAAGCTAGTGAAAATACCAATCATTTTTTCGGAATTTCCGCAGAATCTTTACTTGGTCAAGATTTAAGTTGTTTATTATCTCAACAACAATTTCAGACAATTGCTAACTCTTTAAATACAGAAGAACTATCTATTCATATATTAAAAATAAAATCCCCTAATCAAAAAAAATACCCTGTTTTTTTAGGAATTATTCATCGTTCTGACAATGTGTTAATTCTAGAAATGGAACCTCATTCTACTCATAATAACACACATTTACTTATACATATTAATCTGCTAAAAGAAGCAGTATCTAACATCAGTAACACACAAAACTTACCTCAACTATCACAAACTATCGTCCAAGAAATTAGAAATATAACCCATTTTGACCGGGTGATGGTTTACAGATTTGAATCAGACTATAGTGGTGTTGTTATTGCTGAAGATAAGCAAAATCATCTAGACAGTTATTTAGGACTACATTATCCTGCTTTTGATATTCCCAATCAAGCCAGACAACTTTACTACCAAAATTTGCTGCGAGTCATCCCAGATGTTAATTATCAACCTGTCAAAATTATTCCCACAAATAATCCTGTTACAGATACACCCCTTAACTTAAGTCATTCAATATTGAGAAGTATCTCATCATGTCATCTAGAATATTTGCAGAATATGGGTGTTGCTTGTTCGATGTCCATCTCTCTCATTCAGGAAAATAAGCTTTGGGGTTTGATTGCTTGTCACCATTATTCAACTAAATATGTTGATTATGAGACTCGCAAAATTTGCAAAGTCATTGGTCAATTTGCTTCTATTGCATTAATTAATCAACGGGAACGGTCATTAAATTTCTATCGTCAACAAGTCAAATTAATTCAAGAACAATTAAATCATAATTTAACCAATGAATTAGATTACATTGGCAATGTTTTTCAACGTAATGAATCAAGTTTATTAAATTTACTGAGAGCTACTGGTGCTGCCGTCTTATTACAAGGACAATTAATCTTAATTGGTAAGACTCCCTTAGAAAAAGATACAAGACAGTTAGTAGACTGGATCATGAATCAAAAGAATCAACAAGAGATTTTTTACACAGATTCTCTCACAGAAATATATCCAAATGCTACTAATGTTAACAATATAGCCAGCGGTATTTTAGCGATTTCTATTGTTATACACGAACGTTCTTATCATATCATTTGGTTTAGACCAGAACAAATTCAAACTGTGAATTGGGCAGGGAATCCTCACAAGGCAATATCTATTAACTCAGATAATAACCAGTACCTCACCCCACGTAAATCCTTTGAACTATGGAAACAAACAGTTAAAGATAAATCACTCCCCTGGCAAGCATTTGAAATTGAAGTAGCACAAGAAATGAGAAATAGTCTGATGCTGGCCGCATTAGAATTTTCCCAACTAGCATTACAGCAAGCAGCTGAACAAGCAGAAATTGCCAACCGTGCTAAAAGTCAATTCCTAGCTCAAATGAGTCATGAATTAAGAACTCCACTCAATGCTATCTTGGGTTTTACTCAAATATTAAACCGCAATAGCTCATTATCTGAAGAAGACCAAGAAAATTTAGACATTATTAGTCGTAGTGGTGAGCATTTACTGGCTTTAATTAATGACGTTTTAGAAATGTCTAAAATTGAAGCAGGTCAACTCACCCTCAATGAAGTTTATTTTGACTTACATCGTCTAATTTACTCAATTCAAGAAATGTTTACCCTCAAAGCCACAGATAAGGGCATAAATTTAATTACTGAATTCAATCCGAAGGTAAGTCAATATGTTTATGGAGATGAAGGTAAGCTCAGGCAAATAATCATTAACCTCATAGGTAATGCTATCAAATTTACTATTTTTGGTCAGGTTTCTATCAAGGTTTCTTATCCCCTAAACTATACTTTTTCAGCCATAGAAACAGGCAAAATAACTGTTGAATTTAAAGTTGAAGATACTGGGACAGGTATTGCTGATGAAGACCAAGAATTAATTTTTGAAGCATTTTTACAGGCTAGAAGTGGACGACAGTTTATGCAGGGTACTGGCCTGGGACTAGCTATTAGTCGTCAATTTGCTAGACTCATGGGAGGTGATGTGAAAGTGTACAGTATTTTAGGTGAAGGAACAATTTTTACTTGTTGCGTTCAACTTACTGTCGCTAATAACATCGATGTGATCTCTCCCATCCAAAATATTAAACGAGTAGTTGGACTAGAACCAGGACAGCCGAACTATCGAATCTTGATTGTTGAAGATATTATAGAAAATCGGCAACTACTTGTCAAACTGCTGAAATATGTTGGTTTTGATGTATGTGCAGTCAACAATGGTTTAGAAGCAATTGAAATATATAAAGAATGGCAACCTGATTTAATTTGGATGGATATACAAATGCCTGTGATGAATGGATATGAAGCAACCAAGCAAATTCGATCTATGAGTCAAGGTAAAAAATTGACGATGATTGCTCTGACTGCAAGTGCTTTTGAAGAAGATAAACAAGCTATTTTACAAGTTGGTTGTGATGATATTGTTGCCAAGCCGTTTCAAGAAAATATTCTCTTTGAAAAAATGGCACATCATCTCAATGTACGCTATGTCTATTCCGATCAAACTCATCAACAAAATCGTTCTAAACTAGATCATCAATTAATCCAATTAACTAAATCTGATTTACAGATTATGTCTCCTAATTGGATTGCTCAAGTTCATGAAACAGCACTCGTGCTTGATGAGACAAAACTACACAAACTTTTTCAACAAATTCCACCAGAACACCAGCAAATAACTGATACACTAGAAAATTTAGTTGATAATTTCCATATAGAGACAATTATTAGTCTTACTTCTCCCCAATAAAATACCAATAAAATACCAATAAAATAAAATTATGCCTTTATCAAGATATTACAACCATGAAAACCTGGGACTGATTTTGATTGTTGATGATAACCCAGATAATCTTAGACTACTATCTAAGATGTTAGAATCAAAAGGGTTTAAAGTCAAGAAAACTGTCAGTGGAAAAGTTGCAATTCAGGCATCAAAAATAGAACCTCCTGACTTAATTCTACTTGATATTAATATGCCAGAAATAAATGGCTATGAAGTTTGTCGGCAATTAAAAGATCAAGAAGAAACTGTAAATATTCCCATAATTTTTATTAGCGCTTTGGACCAAATTGTAGATAAAGTGAAGGCGTTTGAAATGGGTGGAGTAGACTACATTACCAAGCCTTTTCAAGAGTTAGAAGTATTAGCGCGGGTAAAAAGTCAATTGAGACTTTATCAGCAACAGCAGCAACTTATTGAACAAAATTACCAATTGCAGGAAGAAATAAAGGTACGTCGAAGAATGGAAGAAGCTTTGCTGTCTGCTAATCAACAACTACAACTTTTTGCTCTTTTAGATGGATTGACAGGAGTTGCCAACCGCAGGAAATTTGATGATTATTTAAATTTAGAATGGCAACGACTTGCCCGTGAAAAACTACCTCTATCTCTATTATTATGTGATGTAGATTTTTTCAAAAATTATAATGATACTTATGGTCACTTAATGGGAGATTATTGTTTACAGCAAATTGCCAAAACACTAAGATTATTAATTAAGCGTCCAGCTGATTTATTAGCACGTTATGGAGGAGAAGAATTTGTCATAATTCTCTCCAATACAGATTTTCATGGGGCTATATATCTAGCTGAAGAAATCAGACAAGAGGTATATAATCTCAAGATTACCCATGCTAAATCTAGAGTTGATAACTTTGTAACTTTGAGTATAGGAGTTGCAACTATTTTTCCTAATTTGGAGATTGCTACAAATAGCTTCATTGAAATTGTTGACAAAGCACTTTATGCAGCTAAAGCCCAGGGAAGAAACCGGATTGTATCTGAAAATTTAACGTGATTAGACACAGGAGAAAAGGAAGAGACAAACTACTAGCCGCATAACCTTAGGGTATTATGAGAATTTTGATAATTGAAGATGACAATCGCATTGCTAAACCTTTAGCTGAGTATTTAAAACGACATATTATAACGATGAATAATATTAAATTATGCTTCGACAAATTTCTAATTTCTGGTTGCGTCATCTACATCCTCGTTTAGCTTCCTTAATTGCCACAATTGGGATTGTTGGACTTGCTAGTTGTCTGCTTATACTTTTTGTTTTAGCAAAACTAGCTGAAGAGGTTTTGGAAGGAGAAACTTTTGCTTTTGATACTACTTTTTTATTATGGCTACATCATTTCGCCAATCCAAGTTTAGATCATTTGATGCTGTTTCTGACAAATCTTGGTAATCCTATTACAGTGGTTATAGTTGCATGTATTACTGTCTTATTACTTTGGTGGCGAAGTTATCGAGAAGAAGCGAAAGTTTTTGTAATTGCTTGCTTGGGAGGATTAATTTTAAATACAGGGCTAAAGTTGTTTTTTTCTAAACCTCGCCCTGAACTTTGGCATCGTTTGATTTCGGAAAAATCTTTTAGTTTTCCTAGTGGTCATGCACTAGGTTCTATGGTGCTTTATGGTTTTATTGCTTACGAATTGGCAACTCACTATCCTCATTTTTCCAAAGTTATTTACAGTTTGACGGTTATTTTAATTGTTGCTATTGGTATCAGCCGTTTATATTTAGGAGTCCATTGGCCGACAGACATAATTGCTGGTTATGGAGTTGGTTTTTTGTGGTTGATGATATGTATTACGATGCTTAAATTGCAAAGATTAGGGTAACTCAGAAATTTGATGTAATTTCATTAGCGGTGAGATTGAGTCCTGTACCTCCTGCTTTGAGACTAATGAGAAAGACATCCCCAAGCTTCTTTTTCTAGAGAATCGCGGATAATGTGCAAATAGTCAACGATATACCGTCATTTACTAGTACAGCACGGCGTAAATAAACTAACCATTCTAAATCTCCGACAATCCTATGCTGTCTTCGTTTTGACTTTTGACTTTTGACTTCCGCCCTGCGGTACTAGTCGTCAGCTTCTGCGAGGGAATGAGAAAAATCACCAATCATCTGTTATTGGAATTGCTGAACTAAATCATAAAAAGGTTGCCAATTATCTTCCTGGGCGATAGGTTCCCAAATTGATTCAATTACAGGTCTTAATAATGCTGTTTGCGGATTATATTTAGCTAGAGTTTGGGCAATTATTTCCATTTCATGGGGATCAAAATGATTGAGAATTTGATGATACATCAAACACCAATTATCAAAAATTGCTGATGTTCCCAAAGCAGGAGTAATCACGGAAGAATTCATCACAAATGCGGGTTCGTCTCGCCATTTACTATCAAAAGTGCGAGCCATATCTGAGAAAAATTGATGATAACCAATTTGGCTATCTTGTAAAAAAGTAATAGTTAGTTGCAAAAGTTCATCAGCTTCAGCAAATTGCAAATCTTCAAATCCCAACTTTTTCAACATCAGATTTCGATATTCAGCCAGATAATATTCGGCAAATTTAGATAAACCATTTTGCAAATCACCGATATCAATTATTGCCTTTAAGGGTTCTTGCAGCAATTCTAAATTCAGTTTGCAAATCCCTGGCTGCTGACTGTAACAATAGCGTTTATAATAATCAAAATATGCCGCAGTAAAGGATAGATCATAAGTGGGAATAAAGGCGTATGGACCATAGTCAAAACTCTCACCAGTAATCGACATATTATCAGTATTCAGGACTGCATGACAAAAACCAGCAGCCATCCACTGGGCTACTAGTTCGGCTACTCGCTTCACTAATTCAGCATAAAATAAGGCATATTTATCATGTTCAGAATTTAGATGTTGATAATAAGTTTCAATGACATGATCTAGCAGCTTTTTGGTTAAATCAGGACGCTTTAAATAGTGGAGTCTTTCAAAACTTCCAAACCGGATATGGGATTTACTCATCCGTATCATTACTGATGACCGAGTAGGTGAAGGTTCATCACCTCGCCACAGGTCTAAACCTGTTTCAATCATACTCAGACAGCGTGAGGTTCTCACACCTAAGCGGTTGAGTGCTTCTGCTGCTAGAACTTCCCTGACTCCACCTTTAAGGGTAAGCATTCCGTCACCACCACGGGAGTAAGGTGTTGTCCCAGAACCTTTTGTACCAAAGTCGTATAATTCACCATCAGTTCCCCGTACTTGTCCATAGAGAAAGCCTCGACCGTCACCTAAACGTGAGTTGTATTCACCAAATTGATAACCGTGATAACGCAGTGCTAATAAGGGTTTGCGTTCTTTAAATTTACCAAAAGCTGTGATAAAGTCTTCATCTTTGACTATTCGGGAATCTAGTCCTAAAAGTGGGAGTAGTGCATTATTGCGCCAACGCAGAATATGTTGGGGAAATTCTGCTGCTGTAACTTCATCATAGTAGTCGCTACCTAGAGATTCTAAGGCGCTTTCGTAGTTAAGGGTGAGTAAAGGATTACTAGAATTGGTATGATTTGGAGTTTCAGCCAGAGTCATTATCAGCAAATTTTAATTGATCTTCTTTTAATCTTACATCTCTACAATTTTTTTTACAGCTATGCCTATTTAGAAATGCTGTATTTTCCAGTGAGGATTAGTGAGACTGGTGAGAATATGATCCTCCCATTTATTATTAATTAATAAATAGTCTCTGGCATATCCTTCAATGACAAAATTGAGTCTTTTGAGTACGTTACCACTCCGGCGATTATGGGGCATATAATTAGCCATGATCCGATGAAAATTTAATTGTTGAAAAATATATTCAGTTCCGGCTTTTAGGGCTTCTGTCATATAGCCGTTACCTTGTGCATTTTCTGCTAGAGTATATCCAACATTGCAAAAATTAGCGGCTCCCCGGATAAAATTACTAAAGTTGACAGTACCAATAATTTGTTGGGGATATTTTTGGGTAGAAATAAATAATTTTAATGAATAGTCATTAATGAATTCAAAACACTGTTTTTCTATCTGGTCTTGCCAATATTCTTCGGTAAAAAAGCCATCAATCCAAGCTACACAAAATGGAGTAAGATAAGTTTTATTTTTGAGAAAATAATTGATGATTTCAGGTGTATCCTTGGGAGTGGCTATTTTTAGTAACAGGCGCTCACTTGTAATTAATGGTAGTTCTGATTGCATAAGCTACATTATTCAGAATATGTCTCTTACTAACACGCTTGAGATGTTATAACTTGTTTGATTAGGAAGGAAAGTCTACCGATGGCTTATGTTGCAGTCTGAGTCTCAATCCCCTTTGAAAATGTCTTCGTGTCTGTGCATCTCTTGCTTAAATTTTGAAGTTTGAAGGCGGCTGCACTTAACTGAATTTTTTTGTGAAAAATCGTGATGGTATTATAGCATTTATTGATAAATCCAATCTATAAAAGGATGATGATGGTGGGAATACGCTACAATTGGCAGCAAGCAGAGATTTTGGACATCTACAATACACCATTTCTAGAGCTTATTTATCAAGCTGCTAGTGTGCATCGCCAATTTCATGATCCAAAACAAATACAAGTCTGTAAACTAATCTCTATTAAAACCGGGGGTTGTCCAGAAGATTGTAGTTACTGCGCCCAGTCTTCTCGCTATAAAACCGAGGTAAAGCCGGAAGCACTGTTAGAAAAAGCAACGGTGATGAATATTGCTAAGAAAGCCAAAGAAATCGGTGTGAGTCGCGTTTGTATGGGTGCGGCTTGGCGGGAAGTGCGGGATAATTCCCAATTTGAGCAAGTTTTGGATATGGTGCAGGATGTCACTGCTATGGGTTTAGAAGTCTGCTGTACTTTGGGAATGCTGAGTGCAAATCAGGCGAAACGCTTAGAAGATGCAGGATTGTACGCGTATAACCATAATTTGGATACTTCTGAAGAATATTATAGTACTGTGATTACTAGTCGGACTTATGGCGATCGCTTGAATACAATTGAAAATGTCCGCCAAACTAATGTTACTGTCTGCTCTGGCGGCATTCTCGGTTTAGGCGAAAGCGTCGAAGATCGTGTAGGAATGTTGTACACTCTCTCCAATTTACAGCCACATCCAGAATCTGTACCTATTAATATTCTCTCACAGGTTCCCGGTACACCTTTGGAAAATCAACCCGAAGTCCCAATTTGGGAAGTGGTGCGAATGATTGCTACTGCTAGAATTGTTATGCCTCAATCTGATGTGCGTTTAAGTGCCGGTAGGGCAAAACTCTCCCAAGTAGAACAATCTTTATGCTTTATGGCGGGCGCTAATTCCATCTTTTCCAGTGATGATCACAAAATGTTAACAGTGACAACGCCCTGTCCTGATTATGACGCTGATCGAGAAATGTTGAATTTGCTGGGTCTAGAAATGCGTCCACCATTTCAAAAGCAGGAAAAAATGCCTACGGCTGTGACTGTTTAAATCCCCCCCACCCCCTAAAAAAGGGGGCTTAATAGGGTTTTCGGGTAAATTAACCAGGGATTAGATGATCTTGGCAGAACGCAGACCGAACAGCAAACCGACGGCTACACCCATGAACACGCCTAAGAATACAATATATTCAACTACAGCCATTTGTGTTTCTCCACATTAGTTACTTATTTATATTGAATCATTAATAATTCGTAATTCGTAATTCGTAATTCGTAATTCGTAATTCCTAATTCCTAATTCACAAGAATTCTTTCTCAGTCTCCAGTAAAGAGTCCCCAGTCGCCAAACTGCGGTAAAATACGCGGACGAGTGATTATATTGGGGTTTTTGAATGACTTCTGTAATTAAAGTAGATATACCAGACAATTCTTATGAGATAACTGTTGCACCGGGGAGTTTAGATAAACTAGGTGAACAGATGGCCAGCTTGCAGCTAGGTAACAAAGTTTTGCTGGTTTCTAACCCGATGATATTTAAATATTATGGTGAAAGAGCGATCGCATCTCTGAAAAATGCCGGCTTTGAAGTCACAAGTTACAACCTGCCGCCAGGAGAACGCTATAAAACTCTTAACTCTATTCAAAAAATCTATGATATCGCCCTCGAAAATCGCCTAGAACGTTCCTCTACAATGGTGGCTTTGGGAGGAGGCGTTGTTGGTGATATGACTGGGTTTGCAGCTGCTACATGGTTAAGGGGAATTAATGTTGTCCAAGTTCCTACCAGTCTCTTAGCAATGGTAGATTCAGCAATTGGTGGTAAAACCGGCGTAAATCATCCCCATGGTAAAAACTTAATTGGCGCATTTCATCAACCGCGCCTAGTTGTCATTGACCCAGAGGTCTTAAAAACTCTGCCAGCAGGAGAGTTTCGGGCGGGAATGGCGGAGGTAATCAAGTACGGCGTAATTTGGAACGCTGAATTATTTACCCAATTGGAAGCGAGTAAACACCTTGACCAACTCCGCTATGTAAAATCCGACCTGATAAATTACATAATAACCCATTCTTGTCAAGCGAAAGCAGATGTTGTCAGCAATGATGAAAAAGAATCTGGATTACGGGCAATTCTTAACTATGGTCACACTATCGGCCATGCTGTAGAAAGCTTGACAGGGTATCGTCTGTTAAAACACGGTGAAGCTGTGGGAATTGGTATGGTAGCAGCTGGGGAAATTGCCGTAAAATTGGGGTTGTGGTCACAAACAGACACAGAACGTCAAAATGCCTTAATTAAAAAATCTGGTTTACCAACACAATTACCAGCAGGTTTAGATATTGAGGCGATTATTGATGCTTTGCAATTAGATAAAAAAGTCAAATCCGGTAAAGTGCGCTTTGTTTTACCAAGCCAAATTGGTGAAGTGAAAGTTACTGACGAGGTGACATCAGATCATATTCGGCAAGTATTGCAGAAAATCCAATAATCATTAAACATAGGAGTGAAAATTAAATATGCGTTTCCGAGAACCCTTGTAGCCCACATTCCGCACCCTGGGGTGTCACATAGTATTATCACTTAATTCTCTCTTGATTTTTGGATATAAATTATGCCTTATCGACATCATGTATCCGTTAATTCATTGAGATGTGGTATACAATACATCCTCATATCATCACAAAAAAGAGTAAAAACCGATTGTGACAGTTGAGGGTGCGGAAGATAGGTTGTAGAGACTTTCCATGAAACGTCTCTACTTTTCCAGAGATGTCTATTTTGTACTCACATCTTGCATCTAGAAAAAGGCGATATAAATGCGATTAACCTACGCGGACTCAGGAAAAATTTAAGTTTCCCAACCAGCGTAGGGTTAATTTACACATTTGAGAGACTCTCTCTTCAATTCATCCTGATTAAGCCAAAACACAGACGGAAGGATATATACCTTAATTGACTAACTGCCCTCAGAGTGGAAACTGGGGGTTTAACTCAACATTTTTCTAAGTTCTATACAATAAATTGTTTGACTAACCGAAATCTTCCGGATATGGTCAGAACTCAGATGGATAAGAAAATAGTAGATGCACCTTAATTTAGATTATATCCCTCAGCTTTTAGTTGGGGGTTTTATTTTAGCAATTTTTAGATTGCTTAATTATGAATTTTTCTGATTCAGAAAAGTTTTCTAACAAGCAGAATTTTTCCGAATAGAGACGAAAAATCAAGATTTTTGGCTTGATTTACTTTTCCTCAGTTTTTATCCTGAGTACCTCATATTAACAAATTACAACCAATAATAGTATGTATTTTTGTAACAAACTTCATTTATCTAGAGCTATGTGATTCACTGACATTAGCTAGGCGCAAAAATCCTAGGTAGCAAATTGGGGGCTAACCACAGTGCATAACCAATAAACCCAAATAACAAGGTAGTCAAGGCTGTAAAAATATAGCTAATAGACATCAGTAAACCGTCAGACTCAATAGTGGCAGCTACCAAAAGTAATATGCTGACAGTGGGGATAGGATTGGTAAAAGGAATGGGTAAAATTAGCAATATCGTCAACCAAGAGATACAAAGCCCATTTAATTGCCAAGTCCAAGGATGATTTGCTATTCTTGCCAATCGGGGACGGGCAATTTTCTCTAATATCCTAGTTACCAGATGCAAATTTTTTAAGATAATCTGAGCAAAGGCGCGAGGAAACTGGTAGTTAGCGATTTTTCTGGGCAACCAGGGCGATCGCCTACCTAACACCATTTGCAATGATAATATTAAGCAAGCACCACCAAATGGTCCAGTCAGCCCTGGTGGCATCGGAAACAAAAACGGCAAAACTAATAATGCAATAACTAAGCTAAAACCCCGTTCGGAAGTTTCCGTCAGAATATGACCTAGAGTCAGTGGCTGTTGGGCTAAACGTTGGAGTAAAGACTTAATGTCTTGAGAAAATCTCAAATGCATTTTGTTGCCAGGTGATAGGAATGTCCGCACATAGATAGATTATAGTCGTGGCACCAAAACACCTATAGCTTTAGGAATCACACGAAACACAGCGGGAGTATGTGTAGTTATTTCACCATCTGTATTTATAGGGCGAGGTTTACGAGTGTATACTTCAATTTCCTGCCCTTGTATAGCGCGGACATTCTGCCAATGTATATGTCTGCCTTGGCGCATTGACGGCAGTAAAGGTATGATTTCCCACCAATGCTTAACTTCTAAACTATAAAGATCCAGTCTTTGGTCATCTATCATAGCATCATGAAATACAGCCATACCACCACCATAATAGCGACCATTGCCTACAGCAATTTGTACAGTCTTGACGTGAACTGATTGGTTATTGATGCGAATTTCTGCACTAAAAGGACGGGATTTCCAAATTACTTGCAATGCAATAGCAGCATAGGCAAATATTCCCCAGCGCCGTTTTACTTCTTTAGTTAATTGTTGAGTAATTTTTACACTCAAACCCAAACTAGCAACATTAAAAAAATACTTACCATTTACCCAACCTAAATCAATTCGTCGCAACTGCCCACCGGCAATAATTTGACAAGCTTCCGGTAAAGAGTTAGGAATTCCTAAAGTTCTAGCCAAATCATTAGCAGTTCCCAAAGGTAAAATCCCCAAAGGTAATTGAGTATCAAAGATAGCATCTACAGCAGCATTAAGAGTACCATCACCACCACCAACAATTACCAAATCAATTTCCTGTTGGTAACGACGGATAATATCACCTAAATTTTTTGGGTTTTCTGTAGATTCTTGAATTACATGAAAACCAAGCGTCTCCAAACAATGAATAGCTTCCAAGAGGCGTTCTTGTCCTTGACGGGAATGACGATTTACTAACAGCAGTGCGCGGGGATTCATGGGACGTACCTTTTGTAGTTTAGATGTCTGGATTCTCCATGTCTTTCGACCTTGCTAGAATTTTAATCTTAAAGTTGGGTGAAGTGATCAACTCTTCTGTATGTCTTATAGCATATAAAAGACAATAACCTGGAATTCTTTAGCAATGCTGAGGTCTTGTTATTTATGATATTAGTGGTTAGGAAATTGAGGTATCAATCGGTTTAGCAAAACTATCAACTAAAGCTACTGCTTGCTTGAGTGCTTCCTTACGGTCTACCATCAAATGATGAGGAGGTAACAAACTCAAAACGCCTAAATTTTCTAACCATTTTTTGAAATTATTAGTCTCACTTATAATTTAAGTCTTCAACATCTATAGGACTGGTATTTGATTTTTGAAATTATCTCTGTAGAGAGGGAACAGGGGAAGTGTAAGGAGCGTTTTTCAAGAATCAAATATGATTCCTATAAGTAGTCGTGCAAAATAAATTGTACATTTAGGAGAGGGAACAGGGAACAGGGAACAGATAAGCACTATAGGGATTTTTATTTGTTCCGAAAATATTCAATTAATTTTGCTCAGGTACTTATTTCTATTATCTGTTAACTTCTGTGGTTGATATCATTTAACCTTTTGAGTAACGACCACAAAAAAGCCGGGGTCATGCCCCGGCTTTTTAAATCTGCGTCGTTTCGACTCAACAGCCGTCTGGCCCACAGAAATGTCTTCCGTACAGTACCTCTGCTTCACAGATATAGATAATGCCCGCATAATCGGTGAAAAAGTTCACCGCGACCAGATCCGCAATCTTTTCGGCCATCTCCCGATTTTCGGTGAGTACCTCGAACTTTACATTTGAATCGGTGTCGGAAGTGCTGGGTTTACCAGTAGAGCGCACGTTGCGACTACCTTTACCTCCAGTTTCCACCACCGTATAACCGGTCGCCCCGCATTCATCAATGATCTTGGCGACCTTTTTGATCAGAACCTTTTCCGTGACGATGACGAGCTTGTTGGCACGCTTCGACATATTGCTTACCTCCTTACTTACGTAAATTGATATTATATATTTTTGTTATTCAAACCCAATACTAAGTTGCTTAGTCTGCCGGTTCAAGGAGCGCCAACAGACCACGAACCTTCTGGGATTAGCCGCCTATCGCTTGGGCAAGACCGATAAAGAAAGGTATACACACACCAATCGCAATTGGCGTACCGACCGCTGTGGACGCACCTATATAGGCGGATGGATTGGCGGACGGGATACCGGCTCGCAACGTGGGCGGACCTGAGATGTCTGAACTAGAGGAAGCGATGACAGCCAGGATAACGACACCGCCCATGCTGAATCCCGTGGCGTAGTGGGCAATCATACCTAGACCGAAGGCGATTGACCCATGTATAAATGGTGCGATCACACTATACACAACGTACCACTGGGCGACCTTACGCAGTTCGCCAATCCTTGACCAAGCCTCCATACCCATGACCAGCATCAGGATCGAAAGCAAACCACGAAAGGCGGGAGAGTAGAAGCTTTCATAGACACTTTCTGGTCTGGTAAATAGGCCAAGAGCGAGGCCTAACAACATTGCCGATAAGGCCGGACCCCGGAGGCTTTCTTCGATGATCGGCCATATCTTGACCCGATTATCCCCAGGATCTTTCTGCTTACTGAGATACTCCTGCCGAGTGCTAGGATAATCACCAGCCGCAACGGGCTGCTTGCTGAAAGCCTCCTGCATGGTAGAGTCGTTTGCTTCTTTACGCTTCTTCTTATTGAGATAAATGTTGGCTATGACAATCGCAGTTACGAGTGCTGGGATATCCATGAAGGGATAGAGTGCGCCAGCCCATGCTTCGTATTGGATCTTTTGTTCTTCCAGTAGTGTTAGGGCAGCAGCCATAGTAGAGCCACTCACCGCACCAAACAACCCCCCAGTGGCGATCGCATCCACTGTTTTAACCTTCGGCAGCTTGGCCAATGTATAGCGGGCAATGAATACAATCACAACCCCTGTGACTACAGAAAACAATGCGGGTAACAATACCTCCGTCAGATTGGAATTACGGATCGCAATTCCACCGGTCAGACCGATTTTGGTAAGCAGCATGAAGACGATGATCGTACAAACAGCCTCTGGAATTACTAATTCGGTACCAAGGGCAGCAATGATCATCCCACCAATCAAAAAGCCGAGTGTTGGGGACTGCAACTGCTTAACAAAGTCCGTGAAAAATAAGGACAAAAAATCCACGAATGCCTCCTTCTCCCCGAATGAGGAGTATTGTAATAAATGAACTTTAAAGAGTTAAAAAAAGTAAGAGTGAGGTGCTTCACTCATTTTCTGGATCACGTGCTGTTAGAGAACTGATAATAGCAGTAATAACTACAGTCATCGGACCTGTGGGTTCAGAAATGAGGGTAGGTGTACCACCAAATCAGGCAGCAAAAAAGCCTGCACACACAGCACCATAAAGACCGCCTACAGCACCAGCACCGGAAGCGACACCGAAGGCTAACGCTAATGGTAGAAAGACAATGGTAGCTGTGACACCATCGAAAATATCGCCGCGTAAATTGCGAAAATGAATGGTATTGGTTATTTGCATGAAAGGGAAATAAATAATGTGGGGAGACAAAAAATTTTTCGCTGTTGACTTACAAGCATTTAGCCAAAACAAAATACCTTTTTTCAAATGCAACCATGATAATTTGGCAATCAGAATCTTCGGTAACAACGCAAATTTTAGTTACCCAGTTTATGATGAGTTGAAAATATTAGTGTTGGCTAATTTTGGTTGATGTAAGCCAGAAAATCTCAGCTGTTAAAATTACAAATAAATCTCGTTTATTAACAGCCTTTGCAGTTTTATGTGGGGGGGGAGATAATATATTAATGTTGATCTAATATATTTGTTGACAATATTTAAGTTTTATGGAATTAATGTTTTCAAAATTCATTTGTAAATGCTCCTCAAGTATTGCTTAATTGTGCTTTCAAAACAAAATACAGCAAAAAGAAAAATATCTTGCTGGCTTTATAATTGCTTTGCAAAATCTACATAAATTGTGATTTAAGGTTTTACTCAAGGTGAAACCTTGGCTAACCTGGTACACAATCACGCAAGATTGTGTAATTTTAGGCGTTTGACCTGGAACTTGGCTCAACTGTTTGATTAAAAATAGCATACAGCCTTTGCGGTCTAAAAAATTAACGCAAAGGCATGAATTATTAAATAAATATTAGATACTTGATATAGAAAAATACTTATACATCTTTGAAAAATTCCCTGTGTTAGTCAATGTATAAGATTCTATTTATGATAGCTCTTATTTAGACATGAAGTAGTAGGAAATAGGCGAACTTAAGTTCGCCAACTTTTTTACTAACCGACATCATCATGGGCAAAACGGTTAAATAGGAAGTCTAGCGCGTAGTTACGGAGTTGATAATATTGGGGATCTTCCATAATTCTAGCTCTATCCCGTGGTCTACCAAATGGAATTTCCATCACTTCCCCAATTTTGGCATGAGGTCCATTAGTCATCATTACTAACTTATCAGCCAAAAATAAAGCCTCATCAATATCATGAGTAATCATCAACACGGTGCAGCGGTTCTCATTCCAAATTTTCAACAATTCTTCTTGTAACTCTTCTTTGGTGATAGCGTCCAAAGCCCCAAAAGGCTCATCTAAAATCAATACTTTAGGACGAATAGCCAAAGCACGAGCGATAGAAACCCGCTGTCTCATACCCCCGGACATTTGCATAGGTTTCTTCTCCATTGCATCAGACAGTCCCACCATTGCTAAATGTTCCCGGACAATAGCACGTTTTTCTGCTTCTGGTTTGGTGGGATAAACTGCATTTACAGCTAAATAAATATTTTCAAATGCAGTACGCCAAGGTAATAAAGCGTAGTTTTGAAAAACCACCATTCTATCTGGTCCAGGTTTAGTAATAGCTTGTCCTTCTAATAATACCTTTCCCGTGGTAGGAGTATTAAAACCAGAAACCATATTTAATAACGTTGACTTACCACAACCAGAGTGGCCAATTACACAAATAAATTCACCCTTTTCAACTTCTAAATTGACACCATCAAGCACTGTAAATGGTCCGGTTTTAGTGGGGTAGACTTTACAAACATCTTGAATTTGTAAAAATGGTTGATGGTTATTAATTCTGGTAGATGATTTGGTAGTAGTTAGGGTACGGTTTTGCATTGTTTGGGAATGGGGATAGAGTTTTTATCAAGCAGAGAGGCAGAGGTATAAAAAAAGAAAGGAATATTTTAAGCGGCTGTTTTACTCGTTCCCAGTCTCAGACTGGGAATGTTATTAAGAGGCTCTGCCTCTATCATTGTGTAAGGCAGAGCCTTACTTTATTCATTCCCATACAGAGTATGGGAACGAGGAGTATGGGAACGAAGAGTATGGGAACGAGGAGTATGGGAACGAGAATTTGTAATTAAGCTGCTATTTTTCTAGGAGTATCGAGAACGACTTCTGCGACAGAGAAATCACGTTTAATATCTAAACTGGTGAGATAAGCAAAAGGATCATCAGCGTTGAAGGGTTTACCATCAAATAATTGAATGGGTTGACGAGTGTAGCTAATATCTAAACCTAATTCTCTCGCTGCGGTACTGAATACACCAACTCGACAAACTCTTTCAACAATTTCTACCCAGTTACGAGGGAAGGGAGTTTCACCCCATCTTGCTAACTGTGTCATGATCCAAATTTGCTCTGTTCTGCTAGGACGATTGATAGCCGAATCAGAATAAAATTGATGATGGGCATACTCGCGCATGGGATGATCTAAATCGCAAGTATTCAGATTATCAGGATCTTCTATTTGGATAAAATCAATGTCGGTGCTGACATATTCTCGACTTGCTAAGATTTCTCTGACTTCCTGGGCATTTTGAGGATCAGCACAATATTTACAGGCTTCTAATAATGCTTTGGTTAAGGCAATATGAGTATTTGGATAATTATTAGCCCAGTCTTCTCTGACTCCTAAAACTTTACCAGGATGTCCTAACCAAACTTCTAAATCTGTGGCAATTGTAAAGCCTGAACCTTCTACTGCGGCGCGATAATTCCAAGGTTCACCAACACAGTAACCGTCAATAGTACCACCTTTTAAATCTACTACCATTTGGGCAGGAGGGATATTTCTCATATCCACATCAACATCAGGATCAATTCCTCCTGCTGCTAACCAATAACGCAGAAGTAAATTGTGCATTGAGGCTGGATGTACTACCCCCATTCTGTGCATTTGTTCACGGGTTTTGAGGAGGTAATTTTTGAAGTCAGAAAGACTGTATATACCTTCTTCATAAAATTTCTTTGCTAGGGTAATGGCGTTACCGTTGCGTGTCATTGTTAAGGAGGTGACAACTGGTAAGGGTTGGTTTTTGTTGCCTCCTAACGATAACCATATTGGCATTCCTGATGGCATTTGGGCTGCATCTAAATAACCGCCGGAAATACCATCAACGATACCGCGCCAGTTGCTTTCTCGTACTAAATTAACTTCATCTAAACCATGTTTTGTAAAAAAGCCTTTTTCTTTAGCTATTGCTAGGGGCGCACAAGCTGTAAGAGGTAAGAAACCGATTTCTAAATTAACTTTTTCTAAGCCATGACGAGCAATAGCTGGTGTTTTTCTTGCCCTTAATTTTTTGATGCGTTTTTGTTGGTTGAGGAAGTAAATCATTTCACTTCGCAAAATGTAGTAGCTGGGATGTTCTACAACTTCCATCCGTTTGCGAGGACGAGGAATATCTACTTCTAAAATATCGCCAATTTTTGATTCTGGTCCGTTAGTTAACATAACAATTCTGTCAGATAACAAAACGGCTTCGTCTATGTCGTGTGTAACCATGACGGCGGTAACTTCGTTTTCTTCGCAAATTTTTATTAATTGCTCTTGCAAATTACCGCGAGTTAGTGCATCTAAAGCGCCGAAGGGTTCATCTAATAGTAATAGTTTAGGACGAATTGCCAATGCGCGAGCTATAGCTACCCGTTGTTTTTGTCCACCTGATAACATCCCTGGTTGTTTATCAGCATGGGGACGTAAACCCACCATATCTATATGTCTGTCGATTATGGCTTTACGTTCGGCTGCTGGCATTCCATTTAATACTGAATCTACCGCTAAGGCGATATTTTCTCTAACAGTTCGCCAAGGTAAAAGTGAATAGTTTTGAAATACTACCATTCTATCTGGCCCAGGTTTTTTAATTCTTTGCCCTTCCAGAGTGACTAAACCTTCTGTGGGTAAATCTAACCCAGCAATCATATTTAAAAGAGTTGATTTACCGCAGCCAGAGTGACCAATTAATGAAACAAATTCACCTTTTTTAATTTCTAAATTAATGCCTTTGAGGGCGATATATTGACCGCCACCAGTTAATTCAAAGACTTTATCGATTTGATCAATAGCAACAAATACAGACATGGTGATTGGTGATTGGTGATTGGTGATTGCAATTTCTTAATTACAAATTACGTTGCGGTATTACGAGTTATTTATTTTTGTTCTGGCAAAATCTTATTTTGTAACCAAGCCATGCCTTTATCTAGTAACAAACCAACTACACCGATATAAACTAGTGCCAAAATAATTTCACTGATGTAATTGTTTTGGTAAGCATCCCAAATAAAGAAACCAATTCCCACAATACCGGACATGACTATTTCTGCTGCAATAATCGCTAACCAAGCTAAACCAATGGCAATTCTTAAACCTGTGAAAATGTAGGGTAAAGCCGCAGGAATAAGGATATTTAGAAAATAATCCTTTTGGGAAAGTTGCAGAACTTTAGCAACGTTAGTGTAGTCCTGGGGAATTTCTTTGACTCCTACCGCAGTGTTAATTAGAATTGGCCAAATAGCAGTAATGAAAATTACGAATAATGCTGCTGGTTCGTTTTGTCGTAATGCTGCTAAAGAAATGGGAACCCATGCTAGAGGTGGTACAGTTCTTAACAGCTGAAATAAAGGATCTAAAGCTTTAGATAGTGTTTTATTAATGCCAATTGCCACTCCTAAACTGATACCAATTACGGCAGCAAAAAAGTAACCAATTGCCACTCTTTGTAAACTAGCAAAAATTTGCCAAAACAATCCTTTATCAATGCCACCTTTGTCATAAAAAGGATACAAAATTAATACCCAAGTGTCTTGAATTACTTTAATTGGTCCGGGTAAAGTTGCACCGGGAGTTAATGCAAATATTTGCCAAAGTGCGAGAAATATACCTAAAGCGATCGCAGGTGGAACAAGTTCAGGAATCTGCTTTTTTATCCAGGATATAAAGCTATTATCAAGCTTAGGACTAACAGAGCGTTTTTGGGCTAATGTCATGGGATGTTTTCTCCTCAAATTTCCTGACGACTAATTAACTAAATGACTAAATGCTGACTTTCTTAATTGCCAAACTCTTGAGGTATGCTTCTGGGTCTTCAGGATCGAATTTAATACCATCGAAAAATGTTTCTACACCACGAGATGTACTGGCAGGAATATCAGATGTAAAACCTGCTTCTTTGGCAGCTTCTTTCCAAATATCTTCGCGGTTGACTTTATCAATTAACGCTTTAGCTTTTGCACCTTTATTGATGATGTAATCTTTTGGTAAAAAGCCCCATCTGACGCTTTCAGTGATAAACCATAAATCATGACTCTTGTAGGGATAGGAAACATTACCTTTTTCATCTTTCCAATACAAAGCTGCCATTGATTTATCATCAATTTTGCGTCCATCGCCCATATCATATTTACCCATGAATGGGTCAATTAAAATATCAACTGGAACATTAAAATATGCTCGTTGTGATAAGATGTCTGACATTTCTTTGCGGTTCTCAAAATTGTCACACCATTGCTGGGCTTCCATGATGCCTTTTAATAAGGCTTTTGTGGCTTTAGGATTTTGATCAACCCAGTCTGCACGCATTGCTAAATATTCTTCAGGGTGATTTTTCCAAATTTCTGCAGTTAAAGCAGACATGAAGCCAATTTTGTCTTTCACAATGCGAAATGGCCAAGGATCTCCAGTACTGAAAGCATCCATTGTTCCTGTTTTCATATTAGCCACAGTTTGGGCTGAAGGAACTGTCAGCAATTTCACATCTTTATCAGGATCAATTCCTCCTGCTGCTAACCAATAACGAATCCAAAAATCTTGGTTAACTGCGGGAAATGTTTGCGCTGCGGTGAAAGGTGTGGGTGATGATTTCATCTGGGCAAATAAAGATTTAGCCCCTGCAAGTTGTAAACTTACACCTTTCCCTAAATGTTTATTAGCGATCGCAATACCGTTACCATGTGTAATTAATTGACACAATACATACATGGGAATGGGTTTATTACCTTTGGTAATTTTCCCTTCGGTAATTAAATGTGGCATCGGCATTTGCCATTGGCCACCATCAATACCACCACCAGCAGAACCAATTTCTACGTTATCTCTAGCCGAACCCCAAGAAGCTTGTTTAGAAAGTTCTACACCAGTCATGCCATATTTAGCAAAGAAGCCTTTTTCTTGGGCAATAATTAATGGTGCAGCTTCAACAATGGGAACATATCCTAATTTGACTTTTACGGTTTCTGGTTGTTGTCCAGAGTTGGCATTAGCTACTGGTTGAGTAGTAGTTTGGGCGGATGTTCCAGTAGTGTTACCCGCTTCTGGTGGATTTCCTAGACATCCTTTAAGTAATACTGCACTGGCTGAAACTCCAGCAGTAACGATAAATTTACGGCGAGACACTTGGTTAAAAAAGTCAGACATAAATACAACTCCTGGATTTGCAAATTTGTTTTTTAAGCATGAAAATTACAGCAATATTAAATTTATTGCTACTACAATCAAAATATATGTAGTCATGCAAAGTCAACATTTTCCAATAGAAAATGGGCAACTAAGCTATGGCAGCCAAGTTTAATTACTTTGGGTCAGTGGGTGGGATGGGTAAACATCTTTGACCTGTTGAAAATTAGTTTACAGGGTTTTTTATGAAATTGATCAATTTGGCACGGCAATTATTAAATAAATATTAGATTAAACATATAAGTAAAAACTTATATATTGGGCTAAATTATCCCCGACTTCTCTACTCTATAGAGTTTTTTCTATGAGAACTATTATAGTTAAACTATGCTTAGGTATTTTTTGACGAAGTTTATAGATTTTAGGCAATGATAACCATCAAAGACAATTGACACTCTCAGGTCTAAAGACACTGAGATTCTTTGATCGACGATATGACTTGCTCATACAGGATTTCTCCAGCACAAGTAGAGGTCTTATCTCCTAAAGCGTTGCTTGCGTCTAGCGCAAAAGTGACCATATCCCTACCGTACTCAATCCTCGACTAAGGATGTTTCTAGCTGCGTTTTCGTCTCTATCCATCACACAACCACACTTACAAGAGTGGGTTCTAGTGGATAGCGTTTTCTTGACAATTTCACCACAGCTAGAGCATTCTTGGCTAGTGTATTGCGGGTTAACCGCTACCGTGACCCTCTTGAACACTTTCCCAAAGTATTCGATCCAGACACGAAACTGATACCAAGATGCGTCATTAATGGACTTAGCTAAACAATGATTTTTCACCAGATTTTTAATTCTCAAATCTTCAATTGAAGGCGGTTAAAACCGCCCGTGTCGCTTGTATCTCAGCACGCTTTGTGACTGAGCTTTACGCTTGCCGGATATTTCTGTAAGTTGGCGTAAATAATTATCGTTGGGATAAGGCAGGGTGCAGGGATGCAGGGGGCAGGGAGAAAGAGGGTTTTACTCTACTTTCAGCCGTTTGCGATCAAACAAACTCTCCGCGTCTCCGCGTCCCACTGTCTTTGCGTCTTCCTCCCCCATCTCCCCATTTTAAGCGTCTCCGCGTCTCCGTGTCTCCGCGTCCCTCTTTCTCCCCATCTCCCCTAATATAAGCCGAACACAATATAACTCCCTGATCTATATCTACTCAAGTGAGATTTCCTGTAGTTCCACAATACCCTTAGAGCCATCAATTTTTACTTGCTGTCCGTCTTCGAGCAAATATGTAGCTCCACGCACATCCATGACTGCGGGAATACCGTACTCACGAGCAACAATTGCACCATGAGAAAGTTTACCACCTACCTCAGCAATTATTCCTCCAGCCCTAACTAAAATAGGAGACCAACCGGAGTCTGTATAAGGAACGACGAGAATTGTACCCTTGTTAATTTCACCGACTTCTTGTAAATTACGTAACACCTTCACTCGTCCTTCGACTTGACCTTGACTGGCGGGAATGCCAAGTAAGATATTGTCAGAAGTATCAATAGGAGAGGGGATAGGGTGGGGAGGATTGTTGCCATAAACTAGAGGAGGGATTTCGATAATCTGGCTATGTTCGAGAAATTGCGATCGCCGATTTTGTAATAATTCCGGCAACTGATTCCTCAGCACGACATCAGCATTTGCCGCTAAACGCCGTATTTCCCCCAATTTCAAAAAGAAGATATCTCCTGTTTGTAGCAATAAACCGGTTTGTAGCCAAATCTTTTCTAAAGCCAAAAAAGTCCAGCGCAGTTCGGCTAACAAGCGAGAATAAACTTCTGTGACTCGTCCTTTGAGATCCACACGTCTTTGCACAAAACCTTCTGGGCGCTTTCTGGACTCATCTTGATTTGGAAGTTCATTTCCCTGCATCAATTGAACAAACAATTGTTTGACTAACTGCGGCTGTTCTCGCCAGGTGGGAACGGAAATATCAGTCCCAACTTCGCTTAAATAACCATAGTCTTCTAGAAGTTCTTCAAAGTCGTACAAAATCTTTTCCCCTTCTGGGGTTTGCGCCAACTGTTCAAAAACGCTCTCCGGCTCAAACTCCGGTAGAATTTCTTTGGCATCTGCGGCTAAGATGTGGAGCGATCGCAATGATGCGACTTCTGGAGTAATACTATGATCAATTTGCTCCTCTTTCACCCCGGAAATTGCTTGACGGATGGCAGCACTCAAAGGGGATAAAATGCTGTAATAAGTACCTTGGTTGAGTAAATCTAGAATTAAGTCCACTCTGACTAACAACTGAGATGGCGTTAAGTCCTCAATTATTTCATTCGCCAACTTTGTCAACCCAGGAATGAAGCGTCGCCGATAATCCCGCTTAAATTCTTTTTCTAAACTGATTTCCCGTTGGAATAACTTTGTTAATCCTGGCAAGTTTTCCCAAGTGGAAGCTAGAGGAGGTTTACTCATTTTTGCGCCTCTGGTTAAAAAATCCAGACTTTCTGGCGGTAAACCCATTTCTAGAAAAATCTCTCCTAAGAAAGTAGCATTAAAGTAGGCTCTAGAGTAGTGCAGCGTTGCCATTTTGGTAAAGTCCAACTCACCCACACTATTACCCAGTACTAAAGTAAAAAGTTCTCCCCACATTCCACAAGTGAGGGGTAAATTAATCGACCAGGTTAAGGGGTGAATCACTCCAGGAATTACTTCGGCGGCGATTTTCCTTGTCCAAATCGGTAAGAGAGTCGTAATCGGGCGTGATTGCAATACCCAGATAGTTTGCCCATCGTAACTCCATTCCACATCCTGGGGAATCCCATAAAAACGGTTTTCTAGTCGGCGGGCTAAGTATGCTACTTGCTTAATTAATGCTGGGGGAATTTTCCCTTCACCCTCAAATTGGAGACAAGATAATTTTTCTTCACCGACGATAAATAGCCGATATTGTTCTGGGGTCACTTTTCCAGAAACAACTTGTACGGGGCTACCAGACAGGGCTTCAATAATTACAGCATCACCTTGTTGAACAATGGGATCTCGACTGAAAGCCACACCGGAATATACACTCTGGACTTGGGGTTGAATCAGTACTGCCATTGCTGCATCTTTGGCAGCAAGATCGCGTCGATATTGGACAGCGCTGGGATGATGATAAGAAGCTTGAACTTGGGCGATCGCATCTACTAAACCCTGTTGGCTAGTAACATTCAATATTGTTTCATATTGTCCAGCGGCTGAGGCTTGTGCTGAGTCTTCCCCAATGGCTGAGGAACGCACTACCAAGGGTGACAATGCCGATGGTTGCAGAAAATCAATCAATAGGGCAGGATCATCAAAAGGGGATAAAATCCATCCTTTTGGCACTGGATAACCCCAGCGTTTGATTTGAGATAATGTGGCTGCCTTGGCTCCAAATATCGCTGCATCCAATTCATCATCTAAAGTGACAATCGCTGTCTCACCACCGCTGAGGTATTCCATCATTGGTTGTGTTTGGGCTTCTTTGACTGATAAATCCATGTCATCGGGAATTTGTTTATAAATCCAGCCGAGTAACCCTGTTAATCCAAACGCAGCAACAATTCTGGGCAAATCTTCAGCGTGCAGGAGTGCCACCAAGAGGGGAAAGAGAACCAAAACTCCATATTTGATTGTCTGTCTAGAACGCAGAATTATCAAGCCAATGGCTGCGACTAAACTAACAAATCCTGCTACTAGGGGATCATGGATCAACAATCCCCAAGCGACGTTTGTTGTTCCTGCACCTCTGCCTAAAAAATATCTACCTATGACTAAGGCAATTAGAGCTATCAATTCCCAAAATGAATCGCTGGGAAAGAAAGCACGCGCAATTAATACCGCTACTATTCCTTTCAAAGCTTCTGACATCACTGCCAGAATACCCACTAGTTTGCCGCCGTGATAAAAAGCTGCGGAGACACTAATATTACCTGTACCGATTTGTGTTAATCGCTTACCCTTGATTAAATAGGTAATCCAGGCAATTATGGGCATTGCCCCTAGGAGTGGACAAGCAATTAAAATAACTAAGATACCCCAAAACTGAAACATTTATTTTTGATTATGAATTTTAGACCTATCTTCCATCTAAAATCGCAAATCGCAAATCAAAATTTTGATTATTTTTTTTCGCTGGTTTGATTATTTGCTTTATGGACACTAGGCAGCGATGGAAAACCTTGTTGCTAGTGTCCTTATAGCTTAACTAATGATTCTAGTTTAGGGCATAGGCAGATTGTAAAGCCCACAGAATGAGCGCTGCTATCGACCCCAGAAGCAAAACAGTAGAGACAGTCACTACTTTTGGGGAATCTGCGCCTTCAAATTTCATAATTCCGCGATTTAAGTCAGACATAGCTTTGTAATCCTCCTTTGTTACAGTGCTAATCTGTCCGTCTTGATTGTAATCCTTCTGTTGGAAGATGATGTTAAATTCACATTATTATTTTCTTTAAGCTTTGCAACGGTTTTTTAAGTAAAAACACTTTCTCATCACAATAGTTAATTTTAGTTAATTTTTAAATTTGTTTTAAATCTGGACGCTGCTTTTTGGGAAATTTCGTATAATTTATTACTGTATTATTTTAGGGAGATTGTCAGTGAAAGAGGTAATAATCGTCATTTTGGCAGTGTTATTGGGATTATTGATAGCTATAGAGTTAGGATTGCGATCGCTCTTTGGTTTCGGGAATCCCTTAGTTTACATTGGTGATGAGCAAATTGGTTATTTATTAGCACCTAATCAAAGCACCCGTCGCATGGGAAATCAGATTGACATTAATGAGTATTCTATGCGGAGTGCGCCCATCCAAAAGCTACCTCAACCCTCGACATTGCGAGTTTTGCTTTTAGGTGATTCTATTGCTAATGGCGGTTGGTGGATAGATCAAAAAAATACTATTTCTAGTCTGTTGATGGCTTCTTTGTCATCTCAGAATCATGACGAAGAAGTAGAAGTGCTAAATGCTTCAGCTAATTCTTGGGGTCCAAGAAACGAACTAGCTTATTTACAGAAGTTTGGTAATTTTCAAGCTCAAGTCATAGTTTTACTAATTAATACAGATGACTTATTTGCGACTGCTCCTACTTCTTTACCTGTGGGGCGCGATCGCAACTACCCAAATCATAAACCACCATTAGCAATACTGGAAGTATTACAGCGTTACGTTTTCAAACAAAAGCCGATTCCTGAACTTGAAGTATTGCAGAATGAAAAAGGTGATCGCGTCGGTATAAATTTAGAAGCAATTAGTAAAATTCACAGTTTTGCTCAAAAAAATAATAGTCAATTCATACTGGCTATGACTCCTTTACTGAGAGAAATTGGTGAACCTGGCTCCCATGACTATGAAATTATCGCCCGTAAACGCCTCAGTGATTTTACTAAAGCTGAAAAAATTAATTATATAGATTTTTTACCACAATTTAATTCAATTGTTAACCCACAAGGCTTATATCAAGATCATATTCACATGAACCTCAAAGGAAATAAATTTGTGAGTGAGGTAATTGAACGTTGCTTGCGGGGAACGTAACTAAGTAGGTAAACAGAAAAAATTAAAGGTATGTGAAGAAAAGTAAATAGGGCTGAAACCCTCTTTCCCCCTGCTAGAAAGCCCCCTGCTCCCTGCCTTACCCCAACGACAATTTTTAAGTTTGTATTTTAGCATAAGCAGCCATGTTGCCCCACGTCTCACTCTTAGGAGCGTGGGATGAATTGTGAGTGAGTGACGAATTGAGCAACGAGCGAAATTGAGCATAGCGAAATCAGCAATGTTGGTCGGTGTTAGCGAAGCGGCACGAAGTGCGGAATGAACACTTTCTTGGTTTTTTCCAAATATTTGATATAATTTTAACCAGTAGGTGTAATCCAATTAAATGCTCAAAAGCAGCCTATTAAAATAAAAGCTAATTGTTTGGCTCAACCAAAGAACCGTGGGGCGCACGGTCTTAAAGCTCAGTCAACGTCTTCATAGAAGAGTCGCGCTCGTTGCCCACACTCACCTGTTCGCGTAGCGTGCCGTAAGGCATAAGGGAGTGTGTGGAGTACGTCACCCTATTCAAATCTCTTTAACCCAGATTGCCAAACCTCCACCACGTCCACGCGCTGCAATGAAATCATAAGACCTCGCGGTAAGTGAGAAACTCAGACACTTCAGTGCTGAGAGGGAAGCGGCACGAGCGGTTTTAACCGCATTTAATCTTTTAATTTGAGTAGCTATAACCATCTTTTTTGTGGATAGTTTTACAGGTTTTATAACTAATTCCTTGGAGTAGTCCATTTCTAGTTGAAATATTGAAACTTCCAGTAGCACGGGTTGCTATTCTTCCAATATATTCACCAACTTTTTTACCAGTTTTGACAACTGATTTAACGATGTCTCCTGTTTGAAAACCAAAATGAAATTTAGTTCTAGAACAATAACGATTTGGGAATCCATGCTTGTCAGTTCTGCAAGATTGTCTAGTGCCGTGACCGTTAGCTGTAATTAGCAATGGTTTAACACCTTTGATATTGAGAATTGGAGTTGATTGACCAACACAAGCCGCGTCAATCCAGTGCGTTTTCTCTAGTTTCTGTTGACTACGATTGAATTTAGTTAAACCTCCTGAACCTGTTTCTACAGGTAATCCAGTCGCTTTCAAAACGAATAGTAATACAAACCGAGTTGTGTTTACTGCGGCTGCATCAGCCAGTGATCTTTTAGCTTGTTTCAATATTTTTTCCAATTTTGATGGGTCTTTTTTGAGGAAATCTTTAATATCTTTCGTTCCTTTTTTGGTGTTACATTTTTCACAACTTAAAGTGAGATTTGTAATTGAATCACTACCACCCTTGGCTCGTGGATGAATATGCTCTACTTGAAAAGGAACGTCTTTCACTCCACAGTAAGCACATTGTCTATCCCACTTGTCTAGTAAGTATTCTCTGGTTTCATAACCAGCCAAAGTTCCTTGTTGATATTCCCTACCTTGAATATCAGGATTAGCCATTAATTGCATATCAAAACGTACAAGTTCCTGACTGATAGCAACAAAATGGACAATTCTACTTAGCTTCTTAACCCAAGTTTTGATATTCTCAATCCGACTCTGCAAGCTCGGTGTTAACCAGCCTAAAGAGCGTGTTCTATTCAAAAATCTTGGTTGTCTGTAACGAGTTTTTCTAGTACGTCTAAAACGTCTTAATTGTCTTCTAGAAGTTAAAGCATCTCGAATTGCAAAACCTCTATGTTTTAATTCAGCAGCGAATACAACCTCACCAGTAGTATCGTTGATTAACGCTATTCCTGTATGCTTTGCCCCTGGATCAATCTTTAATCTTAGAGGTGATACCGAAAAATCTGGGCGAGATTCTTTTAAGATAATTGTGAAAGGAAAACGTCTAAAAACTGCTGCTTTACCATTTCTTAATAGTTGTCTAGCTTGGGCTGAATGAATTGGATTTAATGGTTGTTTGTCGGTGTTAATTACAAATACTTTGGACATAAAGTCCCTCCTTGCGGGTAATGTTAGCCTCGTCAATGTTTTAAGAGCTTTTTAGATTTGCAACACTGTTTCAGTGACTTTAAAACTCTTTAATTGCAAATGACAGAGCAGGGAACTGGCTTCGCATTCCAGGGTGTCGTGACTCAAAAAACGTAGTCAGTTAAGACTTAGACTGGTCAGTACAGCTTGTAATGTCTTACAAGCTCAGTCCCTTTAGGGCTGAGTTACTGACCTGTTACCAAGAAGAAGGCAAAAAAGGGTAATTTAGCTATAGGTTGGTTATAAAAATCCTCAGATTGGACTTTACCAGAACGAATTGGCTGATTGTACATAACACGATTGAATACACTAATCTGCATTTGGGTAAAGTCAAAAGCTAATAGATTTTTTTTACCTAAATATTGTGCAGGTCCTGTCAACTTTAATAATATCGAGCCTAATTGTACCTGATTAGCAATTTCGCCTCTAACTAAAGCATCTTCCGTAGTGGCATTAAAAGAAATATAAATTTTCGCCAATTTAGGTACATAAAAACCCTTACCTAAAACAATCCCTCCGCGCTGTCTGACTTTTTTCGTACCAGTAGCAAAGCACAGCCGCCATTTACCAATTAGAGATGAAAAGGGATAATTAAGCCGTTGTTGTTTACCAAATTTTTCTGCTTGCAGCAAAGCATTAACTACTACCTCAGCCGTCGGAGGTTTGTTCCCTTGTCGATACGCAGCCGCAGTTTGGGAGAGAATTTTGAGAAAATCAGGCGTAATGGTAGATGTCAAATCAGCAGTCATGATAACGTTGTTAATTTAGGTTTTTATCGGCATTTGCTCATTATCTTGATAGATTCTAACCTTTATTTTCCTTAACAAAGCATAGGAGTAAGCAGACTCATATTAGCTTATATATAAGGAAAACGATAAAATCATTACCATTAAGTTAAATATCTTTCCATTAAGGAAAAGTTCAAAATACCAAAATCTTTAGCACAATAGAACTACCAAATAGTCTTTGGTGTGGTTTGAGGAGTATCTAACTCACCTATAGGTATAACGAGGTGAAATATGGATACTAAAAAACTCCTGAGTCAATATAAATCAGGAGAGCGAGATTTTCAAGGCATAACTCTACATCAGGCAAATTTAAATCAGGCTAACTTGAGTGGGGTTAATTTAACTGAAGCTGATTTGAGTGGTGCTGACTTAAGTCAAGCTAACTTGAGTGGATGTAACTTAACCAGAGCAAATTTGACGAATGCTGACTTAAATAGCGCAAATTTGCAATATACCAATTTGAGTGAAGTCAACTTAATTGGGGCTGATTTAATGAAAGCTAACCTCAAAGAAAGTAACCTAAGTCGTGCAGATTTGCGTGGTGCAAATTTAATGTTAGCAAACTTACTAGGTGCAAACCTCAGCGAAGTAGAAATGAGTGGTGCTGTTTTAAATGGTGCTAATCTCAACAAAGCCAATTTAATTGGTAGCAATATCAATGAATCAGAATTCAATAATACAGATTTAGCAGGAGCAATTATCACTGAACTAGAGATGACCGGCGAAATTTTGCATATCGGTTTATCTCATCAATGGATAACTTGGGCTGGGACTTGCTAATTCTCTAGAGACATGGGCGAAGAAAATTAGTAATTACCTGCCTCTTTGCCTCTACTCTTAACTGTATTTTTTCCCAAAAAAATGGATTTATCTATCCATATCTAGGGCTTGCTGAATAAAATTTTCGGACATAACTCTATATTAGTTATGTCTTTTTATTTTTGCATCCTCACTTCATGAAAACATAACTGTCTATAAAAAAATGCCCGCGTTAGCGGACATTGATAAGGGCTTTTTTTACTTTTTTGGCTACAATCATGCATGGAAGATGCTGTTTTTATTGTTGATGATTAGAACTAAAAAATCAAGCCTTTGAAATCAATTAACAAGACATAATCACTTGAATTATATCTTTTTGAGCAAAATTTCTAATATTCAAACTCAAGCTTCATAAAAGAAATTATATTTATCGATAAGGGTTTTCAGCCAATCTTCTGATAACTTTGAATTGCTGATTAGGGTTTATAACGGCGTGGCGTATAAACCCATACTTTATCATCACTGCGTTGAATCTGGCGAGTTTGAGAGGAACCAATGAGAATCAAAGTTCGCATATCGGCTGAAGCTGGTTCTAACTGGTCAAGGGTGATAACTTTGACTGCTTCTCCGGGTCTGCCAAGATTCCGCCCTAATACTACTGGAGTATCTGGCTTTCTGTACTTTAGCAAGATATTTTTAGCTTCTGCTAATTGCCAAGTACGTTCTTTAGAAACCGGATTATAAAAGGCAATGACAAAATCAGCTTGGGCAGCTGCGGTAATGCGTTGGGTGATAATTGCCCAAGGTTTTAAAATGTCAGATAGGGAAATCGCACAGAAGTCATGTCCTAATGGTGCGCCAATGGTGGCTGCTGTGGCTTGCATGGCGGATATTCCAGGAGCGACTTGGATTTCGATGTTTTGCCATTCTGGTTTGTTATAGTGGTCTAAAACTTCAAATACTGCGGCTGCCATTGCATAGATACCGGGGTCGCCTGATGAAACCACTGCTACATATTTTCCCTGGGCGGCTAAGTCTAGCGCCATTTTTGCCCTTGCTTCTTCTTCTCGGTTGTCGGACTCATGAATGTGTTTACCATCAGCCAGAGAACCGATTAAATTGATATAAGTTTTATAACCAACTAAATCCGTGGCAGCATTGAGGATTTCTTTGACTTGAGGAGACATCCATTTTGATGCACCAGGACCAGTGCCAATTATGGCTAATTTTCCTTGTTTGTTTCCGTTGGTTTCGGAATCGGTGGCGATCGCAACTGTAGCGGGATGATAAACTAAACAGTTAGGTTGAGGAGTTCCCAAATTTTCAGTAATCTGAATTGTTAACTCTCCATTGGGGTCTATTGGTAATTGACTCTCACTCAACCAAGGGGCTGTTCCTTCTAATTTAACTTTTGCCCCTGCTAATAAATCTGCAATAAATTTTTTTCCATCTTCTGGGTTAGCTAAATGATATCCAGGAGGAGGAGATAACAATGCTGTGCGAAAACGCAAATCACCTGTGGTCGTAATTGCTGGTTTGACATTTAGCACTTCCGCAATTTGACGGGCTAAATCATTGACTCCACTTAGTCCACCTAAAAGCGGGACAACTGCGCTACCATCTTCAGCTACAGCTAATACAGGAGGTTCTTGACTTTTATCTGTAATTAGAGGTGCTAAAGTTCTGATGAGAATACCAGCTGCACAAATACCAATTAATGGTGTGCCGGTAGAGAATAACTCTCGCAATGTTTCGCCAAAATTCGTAAAACTAACATCAACATCTGAGGTGCGATTTGCTAAACCGTATAATTTCGCCCCTGGTAAAATACTGGTAATTTGCCGTCCTACTGCTACACTATTTTGACTCAATATAATAACGGCAGCTGCAACCCTTGTGTTCATATTTTAGATTTTAAGCTATTCGACATTTAACTTGCATATTGTTGTGTTTTGGTAAAAACATCCAATCCTCTTCCCCCTGCGCTTTTAATGTGTAAACTAGTAGTCTGTCAAATACATTTTGATGGATAGAGGGATAGAGTAATCAACCGCGAAGACGCAAAGAGCGCGAAGGAAGAAGCAAAGGAAGAAGAGAGGGAAGAAGGAAACATTTATTTACCCGTCAATTAGGTTTTGATAGACTACTAGATGTATGACATCTTAGAGTTTCTGTTTTGTCGGGATGACAATCATCGAAAAATATGGAACTTCTTCGGGATTCACTTCATCGAGTGGTAAAATTCGCTGTTGTGTCGTTGTTGCCCGTTCAATATATTTTGCCCGTGATGCTATTCCTAATTGATGGAGAACATCGCGGACTTTGGTAAAATGGCGACCCAGTTTCATGATTGCAGCTGCGTCTGTTGCTAATAGATGTGTAATTAGCATTTCTGTGGGCAGTGTGGCAGGTAGAACTGTGAGAATATCGTTGTAGTAGGTGAATGGTACGCCCAGGGAGACTGGACAGGCCATGAGTGAAGAAATACCAGGGACAACTTCCGTTTGGTATTTATCAGATAAACGCGTGAAAATATACATGAAGGAACCGTAAAAAAACGGATCTCCTTCACATAAAACAACCACATCCCGACCAGAGGCTAGATGGTCGGCAATCGGTTCAACTTCTTGGTCGTAGATGGATTTGGCTTTGTCGGGTTCTAAGGCACGGGGGAGATGATACAAAACCTCGATTTGATTACCGGGTAAATATTGCGACACTATTTTGCGGGCAATACTTTCCCGGTCTGTGGCTGATTGATAAGCTATGACGGGGGCAGATTGTAATAGCCGCAATGCTTTGAGGGTCAATAGTTCTGGATCTCCAGGCCCTACACCAATTCCATACAGACGACCTCCTGTGTTCATGATTATTCTTCCTCTGTGGCTAAGGCGTTAATGGCAGCTGCTGCGATCGCACTTCCGCCCCGTCTTCCATGTAAAGTTAAGAATGGTACGTTGCGGCTATCCGCTGCCAATGCTGCTTTTGATTCGGCTGCACCCACAAACCCAACGGGAAATCCTAAAATTAATGCTGGACGGGGAACACCAGTATCTAGCATTTCTAACAATCTAAATAGGGCTGTGGGTGCATTGCCAATAGCTACTATTGCCCCGTCTAGATGGAAACGCCATAATTCTAAAGCTGCTGCTGACCGCGTATTTCTCAACCTTTTCGCTATTTGTGGTACTTCTGGGTCGTTGAGAGTACAAATAACGTTATTGTTGACAGGTAATCTTTTTCTGGTGACACCTTCGGCTACCATACGGCAATCACACAAAATCGGTGCGCCGGCTGCTAAGGCTTTTCTACCTGATTCCACAGCAGTTTCTGAATATCCCAAGTCATTGACAATATCCGTCATTCCACAGGCATGAATCAAACGTACTGCAACTTTTGCTACATCTTCTGGAAGAATGTCTAAATTTGCTTCAGCCCGGATAATAGCAAAGGAACTACGGTATATTTCATCTGCATCACGTATATAGTTTGACATTTTCTTAGATTTTATATGTTAGATTTTGGTTTGGGATTGTTAACCGCAGTTGAAGAAGGAACAGGGAATGTGAGAAACCTTTAAAATGGTGTTTCCGACCCAATTGCTGCGGATAGTTGCGGAACTACTTCCTGTGTGGCTCTCCGTGTCTTTTCAATCAGATCAGATAAGGGTGGATAATCTAGTAGAGCATGATTTCGTTTAGTAAATTCTCCAAAGCTTTCTTGATGATTTAATCGTTGTATTTTATACGTTTTTAACATCTGTTCAATTAATGCCGGCAGTTCCCTAAAATTCACATATTCGTAAAGTTGATGACCAAACTTTTGTAAACTACCGTCACTGACATACACTTGATATCCTTCTAAAGTTTCCTTTTCTGACTCAATGCTGACCCCAAGCAAGGTAATATCAGCTTGATTATGTTGGGCGCAAGATTTTGCACAACCGCTAAAATGAATATTCACTGGGTAATCTAGGGTAATACAATTCTCGAGATATTTTGCTAATGTTAAAGCGTGGTCTTTAGTTTCAGTTGCCGAAGCAGCACAACCTCGTTTACCAGAACAAGCGACTAATGCAGTTTTAATATTAGCCGGAGAACAACTTAGTCCTAAGTTGCTAATTTCCCTTTCTACTTCGACAACTTGTTTTTCGTGAATATCGGTAATCAGCAAATTTTGCCAAGATGTCAACCTAATATTACCACTACCATATTTTTTTGCTAAATCAGCCAAACCTCTCATTTGTAAACTTTCTACCCTTCCTAGGGGTAAGACGACACCAATATAAAATAATCCTACTTGTTTTTGGGGATGAATACCAATTGAGTCTGCCGGAACAGTTATGATATCTGTTTGGGCTGGTAATTGGGAAAAGCTATGACAAACTAGGGGTTGGGAAGTAAGGGATTTGCTTTTAAAAGCTAAATGCAAATAATTTTCGATCCCTAAATCATTGATAATTTCCCGCAAACGTGGTTTGCGAAGACTGTTATGATCTGTATGTTGTAAATAAACATCTGCTAAAGCTGCTAAAACTGGTAAACATTCCTCTGGTTTTAATAAAATTCCTATATCTCTAGCTGGTTCTCCTTTTTCACCAATAGTCAAATAAAGACGGAAGTAAACATTACCTTCAACCAACACAGCCGCAAAGGTGATATCGTTCAGCTGATTCAATACGGAAACTTTACCACCACCATCAAAGCAAACGCTAAATTTAGCAGATAGTCCGCCTAAATGAGGATGTTCTGTAATATAATTATCCCAAGCTTTGACTAAGGGACGAGTATCGATTAATTCCTGAGAATCAATACCCGCAGTGGGGCTGGTCATAATGTTGCGAATATGGTCTACATTGGGATTGGCAGAACCTAAACCCAATTGCTGTAAATGCTGGAGAACTTCAATATTTATCCCGGTTTTGATTTCTCGGATTTGCAAATTGGCTCGATTTGTTACATCTACATAGCCACCACCATAATTATCGGCTATGTTTGCCATCAATAGACACTGTTCACTGTTAATATCTCCGCCTGGTATTCTGATGCGAGACAATATCCCATCTTGAGCGGGTGTGGTGTAAAATAAGCCTGGACAGGCGGTAAATGCGGACAACAAAATTAAAACTCCTTCTCTGTGTGACGCAGAGACAGAACTTGATAAACTCCTTATAGATGGCATTCTGACTTACTCAATTTTGGATTTTGGATTTTGGATTTTGGATTATTTTCTTACCCGTGTTTTTCCGAGTCTGGGGTTCTGAGTCAACCCCCAACAATCTAAAATCTCTTGTTCGGAAATCTAAAATTGCTTCACAGCTGCGGCACAGTCCCGGAATTTCACCGAAGTTTCCCAACTCTAAGATTTAGCAGTTTAGCACAAGGCGGTATTTATCGGTTTGAATATTTCAAAAAGTAATTTTGGTTCTACCGTTCCCTGCCCTTAGCAAGTTATTTATTTTGCACAACTACTTAGAATTACACGATAATTTTAAGAGAGATGGCTGTGGTTTGATTGAACTTGTATGCGACGTGACTCGATTTTTTATACTCTTTTCCAAAAATATCCGACACTGTTATTTGATTTATTGGAAAAAGCACCTGAGAATGCGGCTAGTTATCGCTTTGACTCAGTAGCAGTAAAAGAACCTAAATTTGAAATTGATGGTGTTTTTTTACCACCGGAAACTGAGGGTGCAGGGGTTGTTTATTTCTGTGAGATGCAGTTTCAGAAGGATGAACGACTTTATGAACGTTTATTTGGGGAATTGTTTTTATATTTTTATCGTCAACGAGACCGTTTTTGCAATTGGCAAGCGGTGGTGATTTATCCAACTCGTAGTACGGAACAGGGAGACATTGAACCTTATCGGTGTCTTTTGGTTAGTGAGCAGGTGCATCGTGTATATTTAGATGAGTTGGGGAAAATTCAAGATTTACCCCTTGAAGTAGGTTTATTGGTGTTAACGACGCTAAATGAGGATGAAGCACCAGCAGCAGCGCGATATTTGCTTAACCTTTCCCAGCAAGAGTTACAGAAAACAGAAGGCAATAACGCCATAATAGAGATTATTACCACAATTCTGTCTTATCGGTTCACTCGTCTAAGTCGTTTGGAGATAGAGGCTATGTTGGGGATACGTTTACAGGAAACTCAATTTTATCAAGATGTCAAAGAAGAGGGTAGACAAGAAGGTAAACAAGAAGGTAGACAAGAAGGTAGACAAGAGGGTGAAAAATCAATTGTTCTACGTCAATTAACCAAGCGATTTGGTGAAGTTCCTAGTGAGTTAAAATCTCAAATTGAGAAATTATCACTGGAACAGTTGGAAACTTTGGGGGAAGAGTTGTTAGATTTCGTCAGTTTGGATGATTTAGGAGTTTGGTTGGAACAAGAAAATGAAACCAATTAAAATAAATCGTAATTCGTAGTATTTAATTGAATCATTACGAATTATTATTTATGAATAAATGGCTATCAATAGTCGGAATAGGTGAAGACGGCATCCCAGGATTGGGCGCGATCGCTCTTTCTCTCCTTAACCAAGCTACAATTATTGTCGGTGGGGAACGTCATCTGGCTATGTTACCTCCAAACGACAACCGCGAAAAAATAACTTGGAAATCTCCTTTTAGCGCTTCAGTAGCAGAAATTATTCAGCGGCGTGGTCAAGCAATTTGCGTGTTAGCTAGTGGCGACCCGATGTGTTACGGTGTGGGTGCAAGTATTACAAAGCATATTCCTATTTCTGAAATTACGATTATTCCTGCACCTTCGGCTTTTAGTCTCGCTTGTTCTCGATTAGGATGGTCCTTACCAGAAGTGGAAACCTTGAGTTTATGCGGTCGTCCAGCTTCTCTTCTTCAATCTTACATCTACCCAGGTGCGAAGTTATTGATTTTGAGTTCAGGACAGGAAACACCGAGAATTGTCGCCGAACTATTGACAAATCGCGGTTATGGTGGTAGTAGAATTACCGTTTTGGAAAGAATGGGCGGTATTCATGAACGCATTTTAGAAGGTATCGCTGCATTTTGGCAAGAAACAGAAATCGCAGCTTTAAATACCATTGCAGTTGATTGTATCGCGGATGTTGGGGTAATGCCTTTATCGAGATTTCCCGGTTTACCTGATAGTGCTTTTCACCATGATGGACAATTGACGAAACGGGAAGTGCGAGCAATTACTTTATCGAGTTTAGCACCTTTACCGGGAGAGTTGCTTTGGGATGTCGGTGCGGGTTGTGGTTCAATTTCGATAGAATGGATGCGGAGTAATTTTCGATGTCGTGCGATCGCTCTTGAACAAAACGAAACTAGAATAAATTATATAGTCGATAACGCCGCAGCTTTAGGTACTCCCAATTTACAAATCATCACCGGAAAAGCACCGGAAATAATTCACAACTTACCCACACCAGACGCGATTTTTATTGGTGGTGGAGTCACCGCACCAGGACTTTTTGATATTTGTTGGAATGCGTTACGTCCTGGGGGAAGAATGGTTGCAAATGTTGTGACTTTAGAAGGTGAACAAACTTTATTTCAATGGTATGAAAAAGTGGGGGGAAATTTCACACGAATTTCTATTCAACGCGCAGAACCAATTGGTAAATTTTTAGGTTGGAAGGGAATGTCTCAAGTTACGCAATGGATAGGATATAAGTTATGAAAATCCTGATTAATTAAACGCAGATAAACGCAGGTAAACGCAGATGAAATCAACCAATCGGATAATTACCAGGATTCACCGCATGAATAAATTCACTACCTGAATGTGGTCTTCCTCGTTTATAAGCAGCTTCTTCTGGTTGACCCCAACCCAACTGCAAAATAACTTCTAAAAAGTTTGTGTTTTCCCATTTTAACAAACTAGCCCATTCTGTTCTTTTAGCAATTCTATCAACATCTAAAGTAGTGATTTTTTCGTGTAATTTACCATTACTCACACTTAAATATAACTCCATTTCAGATGTAACAGCATTCCAAAATTCCAGAATAGAATTTTTTGCAGTTTTCAAAATTTCCAAATCACTTTCTAAAGCAATTAACTGCGCGTCAACTTCTGGATAATGTAGAATTTTTCCCTTAACTATCAAATCTTTCCAGACAATCCCAGAAACTCCATTTTCTCGTTGATATTCATGAATCGATGCTTTAAAGTCTTGATATGCCGTAAACTTTTGTAGCCCTTCACTTGTGATAAACTGGTCGAGAACGGGATTGCCAGAGGCAGTCACCTCTAATTTAAGACGCTCTCCTTTCAGACAAGCTTGGCGTTCATCTGCTAAAATTTGGATGAGTTCCTGGGTAGTATAAACTTTTGACATCGGAACAAACCTAATTAGTAGTTATTAGTTATGAGTAATTAGTCATTGGTGAAGCGTAATTTAACCATTATCTCTTAACCGGAATAGAAATGCAGTATCAGGTAAAACTAAAAATATTTACCTGGATATAAAAAATGATGAATATAGAAAACAAGTCCGCTGGTGCGGACTTCTAGATAAGTTAATTATCGTATATGAAAGTG
Organism: Anabaena sp. PCC 7108; assembly: GCF_000332135.1. NCBI lineage: Bacteria > Bacillati > Cyanobacteriota > Cyanophyceae > Nostocales > Nostocaceae > Anabaena > Anabaena sp. PCC 7108. The sequence goes on along the minus strand of NZ_KB235896.1, from coordinate 3,912,398 downwards.
CTTATTGACTTAACTCACTGCTAAACTCATTAAATGAACGTTGCTTGAACTCAATTGACTGGTCACGAGGTAATAAATTGAAGACTTCTCGAAATTTATCGTCTATCTCTTCAAAAGGGACTTGACCCTTTTTATTCAAAACCACCTTACCCGACTGGTCAAAAATCACAACTTGCGGTACACCCCCTGAGTAGTAGTATCCTGGTTCCGTGGGGTCATAGCTTGCCTTAATGGGCATTGTATCAACATTTATCGGAATCATCTCCGCTGCTCGTCCATAGAATGCCTGAGTTTGAGAAATAAATACCGCATACTGTTTACAATCCTTGCTATCATCGACATAAAATGCCAGCAATGCGGGTTTATGTTGTGCTAAAGTCTGGGCTAGGGTTTGTCTGGGAGGAACCAAAGAACCATTTCCAGCATAAATTACGAAAATATTCCCTTCGTATCTATCATCTTTCATACCTGCCGAAGCTGGCTGTATACTTATGATAAGTAGACAAATCACCAACAATAAGCATTTTGACACCAACCGTCGCCAGTTAGCAATTATTTTAGTTTGTAAAAAAAGCCACTTCATGCTATTCATCAACTAGAACCTTTTAAGCTACTATTTTCCCTAAGTTTGTGCTGAATTCAACCCTTCCCACTTTAATATCATGTCCAGTTGTTCGCGTAGCGTCTCGTCAGAGATATACTTATCATTTAGACTGACGCGGAGACAGGGAGACGCTCTTACGCGGAGAATTTTTTTTGATAAGTGATTAGGCGGACATGATATAAGAGGATGTTTTAAAAGTTTTGGGCGAATATAATAGAGCCATTGGCACGCTCCGTAAACGCTCCTACACAGGCTAAGTCCGCCTTTACGGACTAACAGAAAATCAGGGTTTTCAAACCCACGCAGGTGGCCTTCCTTCCGGGAAGCCACTTTGTGTCTTGTCTGTGTAGCCGTGACTTACAGTCGCCTGGGCGAAGTAATAAATTAAACTTTTCCAACAACCTCTAAGATTAGTTATCTTCTTCCTTCTTCCTTCGCGTCCTTTGCGTCTTCGCGGTTCATTTAATCAAGATTATTCTGGTGGCAAGGGAGTAACCTAGATATATAATTACATCTACGCACCATTTTTTAAGATACCCTGTAATTGGTAATTGGGAAAAACTATTACCCAGTTCCGAGTCCCCCTATTCTCAATGACTCATAAATATTGAATTATTAATGTGTGGCTTTTTGTGCCAAGATTCGCTACACTTGCAAGATTAAATTTGTAATTAAAGACTATTCGTTAACAACAGCTGTGGGAAAGAAAATAGAACTTATAGATAGACTACAACTAGGTTTAGCGGTATCAATCGCTAAAAGTGTCACATTTTTCGTGCGATCGCTCCGTCTCGGTGCTGCTAGTGTATTACCAGGGTCTATTGCGCGACGCATTGAACCCCGAATTTTACAATTACTGAGTCAGCAAATTAAAAATGGGATAATTCTGATTGCGGGAACCAATGGAAAAACCACTACAGCCCTGTTATTATCTACGATTTTAGAACACAAAGGGTACAAAATTGCCCATAATGCTACTGGAGCAAATCTAGAAAATGGTTTAGCCACAGCTTTAATAGACAACGCGAACTTACTAGGTTCTCTAAATGTAGATTACGCCATTTTGGAAGTTGATGAAAATATTGTTCCCAAAGTTTTAAAACCTCTTCAACCCAGGATTATTCTCTGTTTAAACTTGTTCCGTGACCAACTCGATAGATATGGCGAAGTTGACACCATTAGCAAGCGCTGGACAAAGGTTATTTCTACATTACCAGAAGCAACGGTAGTTATTCCCAATGCTGATGATCCAACTTTATCAAATCTCGGTCAGCAATTAACCCAAAAAGTGTTATTCTTTGGGTTAAATGAACCAGAACATTATTTAGAAGCAATTCCTCACGCTGTAGATTCTATCTATTGTCCGAGATGTGGACATTCTCTTGATTATCAAGGGGTTTACCTATCCCATTTAGGAGATTTCACCTGTCCAAGTTGTGGTTTTACTAAGAGTAAACCAGCTTTAGAAAGTGGTGAATGGTCACAAATTCTGGTTGGTTTATACAATAAATATAATACTTTAGCCGCAGCTACCGCCGCCAAAGAATTAGGAATTGATGAAGTCACAATTAGAGAGACAATTAATAGTTTCCAAGCGGCTTTTGGTCGTGCCGAAGATTTAGTAATTGATGGAAAACGGGTGAGGATTTTATTATCTAAAAATCCTGTGGGGACAAATGAAACTATTCGTGTTGTTACTGAAAGTACAGATAAAACAACTTTGTTGGTTTTGAATGACCGCACCCCCGATGGTACTGATGTATCATGGATTTGGGATGTAGATACAGAAAAATTAGTAGAAAGAGGTGGGACTTTGGTTGTGAGTGGCGATCGCGTGTATGATATGGCGTTACGTTTACGTTATAGCCAAAAATCCGCCCAGAGTAACCTAAATTTGATTGTAGAAGAAGACTTGCGGCAAGCGATCGCTACAGCATTGGCACATACACCAGCCAATGAAACCTTACACATTCTCCCCACCTATTCTGCCATGTTAGAAGTGAGAGAAGTTTTAACAGGTAGAAAAATTCTTTGATATATATTTGATTGAGAATATTGCAAAATGTCAAGTAGCGAATCCACCAAATTGTGACAAATTGCACTCTCATAACCAGGTGCAAACCCGAAATAACTATGTAAAGAAATATAAATGGGAGCTTTTCTAAATTACAGGGTGTAATTTTCCGGCCGATAAACGCATAATAGAAGAGTGACTAATCTGTTAGCCCCTTTACAATCCCTACAACAAGGTCGCTGGTTCAAGTTAATTTGTGGAGCCAGTTACCAACATCTACCTGCGGTCAGAAGTTTAACATTAGCCTACACTTTGGCGGGCGCTGACTGCATAGATGTGGCAGCTGATCCAGCTGTGATTGCCGCAGCCCAAGCAGGTTTACTAGCAGCCAAGGATTTAGTGAGGGATGCCCAAGAGCGAGGCTTTGGCTTTCAAGGCAATTTACCCTTGTTAATGGTCAGCCTCAACGATGGAGAAGACCCCCATTTTAGAAAAGCAGAGTTTAATTCTAGTCATTGTCCCCCGGATTGCTCTAGACCCTGTGAAAAAATTTGTCCAGCACAAGCAATTGTGTTTAACAATATAGAAGATAGTTTTTCAGGAATTGTTGCTCAGAAGTGTTATGGCTGCGGTCGTTGCATCCCAGCTTGTCCCTATGACATAATTGATACAGTATCATATGTCTCAACTCCAGAAGCCATAGCTTCGCTTGCCAGAGGCAACGCACCACTGATCATGTCAACGGGAATAGAAGCCATAGAAATTCATACACAAGTAGGGCGTTTGGCAGAATTTCAGCGCTTATGGTCTGTGTTGGCATCTGGAGTAGATAAATTAAAGGTAATAGCTATCAGCTGTAACGATCATGAAGGACTAATTGATTACCTGCAAGCAATTTATAAAATCATTGCCCCCCGTCCTCAAGTTGTAATTTGGCAAACAGACGGGCGCTCTATGAGTGGTGACATTGGCGATGGAACCACTATAGCAGCCATAAAATTAGGGCAAAAAGTTTTGGCAGCAAATCTACCAGGATATGTGCAGTTAGCGGGCGGTACTAATAGCTACACAGTCCCCAAGTTAAAGGCAATGGGACTGCTTCAAGAGGCTCTTGTGCAGGGAGCAGGGAGTAAGGGAGAAAATTCCTCTCCTCTGCACCCAGCCCCCCGCCCCTCTGCCTCCATAGCCGGCATTGCTTACGGTAGCTACGCCCGTGTATTGCTGTCACCCATTCTTGAAAAATTAGAGAATCAGGAGGTGAGTCACACTAGTATTAAGGCAACAGGCCGTCTGGAAGAAGAACCAGAATTACTCTGGCAGGCTGTAGAGCTTGCCCATTCTCTCGTTTCCCAACTCAAGTCACAGCGGTATCCCTAATCGCTCATTCGTTATCTCTAAAAACGTCACCATAGAAAGCATGACGATTACAGAAGATCTCCAAAAGTTGTTAGACATTTTGCCCCAAGACCTGCGAAACGTACTAGAGAATCATCCCAAACGAGATAGTTTAGTTGAAGTGGTCTTGGACTTAGGTCGTCGCCCCGAAGCTCGCTTTCCCAATGAAGCTGAGTATCTAAGCGAAACACCGGTTACTCAAGCACAAATAGATGATTGCATTCAAAGAGTTGGAACCTTTGGCGGAGATAATCGGGCGGGAATTGAGCAAACTTTGCATCGGATTAGTGCCATCCGCAACCGTACTGGTAAAATTATTGGCTTGACCTGTCGTGTTGGTCGGGCAGTATTTGGCACAATTACCATGATCCGCGATTTGGTCGAAACTGGTCAATCGATTCTCATGCTCGGTCGTCCAGGTGTGGGGAAGACTACCGCCTTACGGGAAATTGCCCGTGTGTTGGCGGATGATTTACATAAACGAGTGGTAATTATTGACACCTCTAACGAAATCGCTGGAGATGGTGATGTTGCTCACCCGGCAATTGGTCGTGCTAGACGAATGCAAGTAGCTAAACCAGAACTACAGCACCAAGTGATGATTGAAGCTGTAGAAAACCATATGCCAGAAGTCATCGTTATTGATGAAATTGGTACGGAACTGGAAGCTTTAGCCGCACGTACTATTGCGGAAAGGGGTGTGCAATTGGTAGGTACTGCTCACGGAAATCAGATTGAAAACCTGATTAAAAACCCTACCCTTTCCGATTTGGTTGGTGGTATTCAGGCTGTGACGTTAGGAGATGATGAAGCCAGAAGAAGGGGTTCTCAAAAGACAGTTTTGGAACGCAAAGCCCCTCCCACGTTTGAGATTGCTGTGGAAATGCTAGAACGACAGCGCTGGGTAGTACATGAAAGTGTAGCTGACACAGTTGATACTCTGTTGCGAGGTCGGCAAGCCAGCCCACAAACACGAACTGTTGATGAACAGGGAAAGGTGGCGATTACCAGACAGCTATCTGTGGTTAATGGTCGCGGTGGACAGTTGGCTAGTGATGAAGAATCTTTCCCATCTGCTAGGCAGGTCAATGGCTGGCGTGCTTCTGGACAAATGGTCGCTCTGCCGCCTTTATCTCTAGAACGGGAACGTCCGAACGGACGCAGTGAATTTGACCGCTTGTTGGATGAATCTTTCAATTATTCAGACAGTATTGATTTCAGTACTCCTAAACTAGCCGGACCAAATGGGGAAGATTTACCATTACATATTTACCCCTATGGGGTGAGTCGTCATCAATTGGAACAGGTGATTAATGTCCTCACTTTGCCTGTGGCATTAACAAAAGATATCGATAATGCTGATGCAATTTTAGCATTGCGATCGCACGTTAAAAACCACGCTAAGTTAAGGCAAATGGCAAAAGCTCGTCATGTGCCAATTCATGTGATTAAGTCCAGCACCATTCCCCAAATTACTCGTGGTTTGCGGCGGTTGCTGAACATGGATGATCCAGAACTGGGCGATGACCGAGAATTACAATTGTTACTTCACAATGGCAGTGATGACGAGATGGACGCTTTGGAAGAAGCAAGACTTGCGGTTGAGCAAATTGTCATTCCTAAGGGTCAGCCTGTTGAGTTATTACCTCGTTCTTCTCAGGTTAGAAAAATGCAGCATGAGTTGGTAGAACATTATCGACTCAAGTCTGACAGTTTTGGGGAAGAACCAAATCGTCGGTTAAGGATTTATCCGGCATAATTTCAAAACGTCAACTACCCACACTGTATTCGGAGAGTTCTCATACAGTGTGGGCTTTAGTACTCAGTAGTAATCACAGAAACTCGTGCAAGAATTCAAAGGGATTATCTTCCCAACATGGTTCTGGTACTAACCACACCAATTTACTTTTGATTTCCGCTTCAATTTCATCACTGTCGTCTCTATCAAACAGTAATATCAAAGCCTCCCAGTCGCGTTCTCTGAGGGAGGTGTATGGAGAAGAATTTACCTGTAGATTATCCGAGTAATTCACAAGCACTACGTTATTAATTTTTACACTAAGTGAACATATTCATAGGCAAATGACCATATTCTAGTGTAAAAACGGAAATGTATAAGTGACGCAGATCATCATCTTCAAAAACAATTTACTCTCAGTTAAATTACGGAGATAAGACAAATTCTTCTGGTTGAGAATCGACTAATTCAACGTCAAATACCTCAGCAAAGCAGCTTGCTACGCAAAAACGCACTTCTTGGCATTTTATACCAGGAATCCATTCCGCTAAACTGCCGACAGATTTATCAGTCAGTCCGCAGGGGACAATGTTCTCAAAGCCTGTCATATCTGGACAAACATTTAAGGAAAAACCGTGCATGGTAATCCAGCGGCTAACTTTAATCCCTATGGCCGCGACTTTACGCCCTTCCAACCAAACACCAGTAAAACCAGGAATGCGTTCCCCCTGCAATTGATAATTAGCTAAAACGCGAATTAACACTTCTTCAAGTTGGCGCAAGTACCAATGCAAGTCTTGACGATAGTGTTGCAGATTTAAAATTGGATACCCCACCAGTTGCCCAGGACAATGGTACGTGACTTCGCCACCTCTTTCAACTCGATGCACATTATACTCACTTTTGTCAAAGTCAAATTTGAGAAATTCTGGGTTTGCACCTTGTCCCAAAGTGTAGACTGGGGGATGTTCTAGCAAGATGAGTACATCATCTAGACTGGGATTGTGAATCCGTTCGGTGAGTAGCGATCGCTGCCATTGAAGAGCCTTTAAATAGGGCATTAATCCTAGGTTATATAAAAAACACCGATATTTATGCGTTGCGTCACTATGAATCATGTCAAAAATCAATTGGGTAAATAAGGAAATATATTTCAAATCACAGAAATTTAGTCAACAAATGTCAAGCTATGCAAAGGATTTTAAAGGAACGTCAACGGAATCAGCAATATCAACCACAAAGTGTTAATTTGAATATATAACCTCAATGGTGTTGGGAGGAATTCTCTGCAATAAGCATCAAGCCAAGACAATAAGAATGAATGCACTGGCTGATGGGATCTCAATAAGTTGTATACATCTATCAGGATAAAACTTCCATAAAGGCTTGTATTCTCTATTAACAGTGAGCAAGCTACCAAAATAAGAACAAGAGCAACTACTCCTAATTTTATAAAGGTTGCTTTAACTCACAAAGCAGATACAGTATCAGTAACACTGCTTTATTTAGGGGGTTTCTGGAGATATCCAATTGTCTAGCAAGCATTTGGAACTCAGCGCAGAGGTTAACAAATTAGATCAAGACGAGAGGTAGTTATAACTAAAGATGCAGCAACTTGAGAACCGATGCCACAGTAGTAAATCATCAGCAGCTTACGATTTGTCTTGGCGGCAGTAATAGACCTTACCGCAATTTCTGTTCATACAAAACACAATTCACATCAAATAAATATTGAGCGGGAGAGTTTACATGAAGCTTGTCATCCACGGCAAAAATATTGAAATTACCGATGCGATTCGGGAATATGTACATCAAAAGATTGAAAAAGCAGTTAGTCACTTTCAGAACATCACCAATGAAGTGGATGTCCATTTGAGCGTAGCTCGCAATCCCCGAATTAGTACCAAACAAGCGGCAGAAGTAACTATTTATGCTAATGGGAGCATCATCCGGGCGGAGGAAAGCAGCGAAAACTTATATGCCAGTATTGACTTGGTTGCAGATAAAATAGCCCGTCAACTGCGTAAATATAAAGAACGACGACAAGATCACAAAACCCAGCCTATACCAACTACTGAAGCGGTAGTTGCTGAACCAGTAGTAGATTTAATAGGCGATCGCACCCCCGAACTACCAGGAGAAGTCGTCCGCACCAAATATTTTTCTATGCCCCCCATGACTCTGGCAGAAGCGCAAGAACAACTGCAACTCGTGGGACACGATTTTTATATGTTCCGTAACGCCGAAACAGGAGATATCAACGTCATTTACGAACGTAACCACGGTGGTTTTGGTGTAATTCAACCCCGCAACGGTAACGGTAACGGTAAAAACGGTAAAACAGCTAACGTTGCTGTACCAGAAAAGTCCAAAGCCTAATTTCAGGTGACAGGTGACAGGTGACAGTAAAGAGTTTCATCTTCCCTGCTCCCCTGCCCCTTCCCAGTTACGAGGAATTTACTTTGCAGCCAATTGTTGCAATGTTTTTAAGGTTTCCTCAACGTGACCTTTAAAGTTCAACATGGAGTCAAATACATATTGAACAATACCGTTTTGGTCAATTACATAAGTCACCCGGCCGGGGATAAAACCAAAAGCAGTAGTTGCACCGTATTGTTTCCGCACTTGGTCGCCTTTATCACTTAACAGTGTAAAAGGTAAGTTGTGCTTGGCTGCAAATTGCTGGTGAGACTCTTGAGAATCACCACTTACGCCAATAACTTCAGCACCAGCGGCTTTAAACACTTCATATTGATCCCGAAAAGCACAAGATTCCATAGTGCATCCTGGCGTATCGTCCTTGGGATAAAAATAAAGGACGACAGCCTGTTTACCACGAAAGTCTCCAAGACTAACATTTGCACCATTTTGGGCAGTTAGATTAAAATCAGGCGCAGTATCTCCAACTTTGATAGACATAGTGGCGATCAATTATTGCTTAACAAATCTACATTAACTAAATTATTTGTCATTGGTAGCATATTTCTACTACTAAATACTAAATTAGTATAATTAGTAACATAGTTAACTGCTATAACCAAGGTCGAAAATTTCTGTCTTCGTAGTATTATCTATATCTCATCAAAAAGCCCTAATTCTAGTTGCTTTTCTAGTTCTAGTTTCTGTGGAAAATAAGGTCTTTTTATAGGTAAAAGGGGATCGCCTACTATACCAGACAGTTTGAGCAATCCATCATCAAAAGTGTCTAAAACATCCACTTTAGCCTGTATTGCGGTTGCTACATGGGTAGCATCTTTGGGTTTTAAACTTTCATGCTGCCACATTAAATCTCTAGCTAATTCTCCAATTTTTCTATCAACATCATATATGTAAATCCATTCATGCCTGAAAAAGCACGTATTTTCTCCTCAACATCCTTAGAAAGTTTGGGTTTACCTTTTTCAAGCCTAATAACTTCTATAAATGTTAATGCAGATGTAACGATGATAATTTCACCAGCTTCAGCAGCTTTCATTACTGAAAGGCATTCACTAATTTTATCATCTTCGTTTTTAAGCACAGCTAAAAAAGTACATGAATCCCAGTAATGACGAGGCTTGGATGAACGTTTCAATCTTTGCCTCCTAAAATACCAATAATATCTTTAATGCTGGGAAGCTGTGTCTCAATTGGAAAAACTTCCATGTCTTCAACTTCTACACTAACTTTTTGTCCATCTTCTCTAGAACGGATAAGACCATAGACAGATACTCTTTTTCCAAGCGCATCCTTGATAAAGTCAATACGTTCTGGTATGAAATGGCATTTAACACCTTTGCCAGTAAGTAGATCATAAATTCTGAATAAAGGCTTTCGGCTTAAATCTATTGCCTTAAGGACACCTTCTACAGAACCAAAACTTTTATAATGAGCGGTTATAATTTCATCAACATTGGCAACTAAATGTTGTGTAAGATTAACTCTTGTAGAATTAGATCCTACCTGAATAGTTAATATATCTTCGCCAATTAAACTGGCTAAACATTTAGCACTTGCTAACGCCCGGTCTGAAAAGAAAGGTGGCCGTTTAGGATATTCCTCAAGCGTAGCAATTCCTTTTTCTACTGTAGTAACAACTTCAGCTATTGTAGCCATTGCTACACGATCAGTAGCTACACCTTCAATTGTTAGGTGAACGCTACCACTCGTGACCGATGAAACAACCCAATTTACAGATGGGCGTTTTTTTTCACCAAGATTCTGATCTACTTCATGTAAAATATTTGCCAATTCTTCTTGGGCTTTGCGGAATTTGTCAAACGGAAGCAACGAGCCATCAATGTCAACTGTTAGGCTCGTATGAAGTTCTCCAGATTGAACTAGCTTCTGTCGTTCCATTTTTGAGGCAAAGTGGTTCAATTCTTATTTTAAATTAAATTTGTACTTTATAATCGTCAATATACGCACATAAACCATATTTTCCAGGCAAATTAAGTAGTTTCAGATTTTTTGTCTATTAAGCAGGTGTCTTTTATCATGGTTGATTAACAAAATTTTACCTTGTAACTTAGGTTCTCAATTTTCCTTGATAACGTACATCAGGCAGGGTAGGGTAGATAGTTATTAAAAAAACTATTCCGCCTATGCGCCTGACTTCACTTGATGTGTTTCGCGGTATCACCATTGCGGGTATGATTCTCGTCAATATGGTGGGAGTTGCAGATGATAAATATTCCCTTTTAGATCATGCTCCCTGGAATGGTTGTACACCAACTGATTTAGTATTTCCCTTCTTTTTGTTCATTGTCGGTGTAGCAATGACTTTCTCTCTATCAAAGTACACCGCAGACAATAAGCCCACCAAAGAAGTTTACTTACGTATTCTGCGCCGTGCTGCAATTCTCTTTATTTTAGGATTACTACTGAACGGCTTTTGGAATCAAGGCGTTTGGACTTTTGATTTAAGTAGTATCCGTTTTATGGGAGTATTGCAACGTATTAGCCTATCTTATGTTTTTGCATCTTTGATAGTTTTAAAACTACCGCGCAAAAGTCAATGGATATTAGCGGTGTGCTTACTAATTGGCTATTGGTTAACAATGATGTATGTTCCAGTTCCTGAATATGGTGCGGGAATGTTAACCAGAGAAGGTAATTTTGGCGCATTTATTGACAGATTAATTATTCCCAAACAGCATTTATATAAAGGTGATGGGTTTAATTATTTGGGAGATCCTGAAGGACTTTTCAGTACTATTCCGGCGATAGTTAGTGTTTTAGCTGGTTATTTTACTGGGGAATGGATAAAAGACAAAAAACAAGCTACTTCACAAACCAGTATGGATTTAGTTTTATTTGGTTTGTGTTGTTTCGTAATTGGGATTATTTGGGATGTAGCATTTCCCATTAATAAGAAACTTTGGACTAGTTCCTATGTTTTGTTTACTGCTGGTTGGGCGTTAATGTTATTAGCAGCTTGTTATGAGTTAATAGAAGTGAGGGTAATAAAACGCTGGAGTAAACCATTTGAGATCATGGGATTAAATGCCATTGCTCTTTTTATTGCATCTGTAATGTTAATCAAAATTACAGCCAAAACCCAACTTGGTACAGGTGAAACCGCCGTTAGTATCTATGATTGGATTTACCGTCATCTTTTTGCATCATGGGCGGGAAATTTCAACGGCTCATTTGTATTTGGCGTTGTCACTGTGTTTTTGTGGTATGGTGTAGCAGTTTTGATGTATCAGAAACGCTGGTTTATTAAAGTGTAAATTTTGCTCGTGAAGGCGTAAAGATGCTAATAAAAACTTTGCGCCTAAGATCAGGTTTATTTAACGTAACGATTTAAAATAATTTATGAAAGTGCCTGGGGTATTAAGACTAATTTATGGCAAAAGTTATCTGAAGGATAGGCAGAATGTATTTAACAGAAACCTTGAGGTCGAAATCACCTGGCAATAGGCAACTGGGAGGGTTAATCCTACTAATTATTGCTGGCTTTTTGGGAAACTACTTCCGGTGGACATTATTTTTCGATATTGATTTTCTGTTTGGTTCAATCGCTGTTTGGATTGTCGTTTGTCTATATGGAGTTAGATGGGGAACTTTAGCGGGTTTCATTGCCGGAACTTGTACTTATGTGATTTGGCATCACCCTTACACTACCTTGACTTTTACAGCAGAAGCCCTATTTGTCGGTTGGCTGTTTCATCGACGACAGCAAGATAATATTGTTTTACTGGATGCTGCTTTTTGGTTGATGATTGGGATGCCATTAATATGGCTATTTTACGCTATCGTTCTGCACGTCGATCCCACTCAAGCCAGAATTATTCTCTTCAAACAGCCCACTAATGCCATTTTTAACGCACTTATTGCCAACTTATTACTCACACATTTACCAATTCATCGTTGGGTTAACCGTCAACCAGCTATCAGTACCCTTTCCCTACAGCAAACCCTGTTTAATTTGCTAGTCGCTTTTGTCTCAGTTCCTACTCTAATTTTGATTGTGTTAGCAAGTAATCAGGTGGTAAATGATATTAAAAACACGGCTCGTTTAGATTTAAATGATGCGTCTCGTTACTTGACAGTTGAGGTGCGTGGCTGGTATGAGCGGCGTTTGGCTTCTGTTAATGGACTTGCCGAATTAGCGATGCTCAACTCCTATCAAAGCAACGTTTTACAGCAAAATGCAGCCTTCGTGAGCCGGACTTTTCCTGAGTTTCGACATATTCATATTTTAGATGAGACAGGAAAACCCATTCTCGATTTTGAGAACAATGTTTCTGCTTCTGAGAGTGCTTTTAATGAAGACAAATATTTTCAGCAAATGCAGCGATTGCCCCAACCGTTTCTCTCTCCCGTTCTGCTGCTACCAGGCAAATCGGCTTTTCCCGTTGTCTTATTGGGTGTGCCAATCCTAAGGGATACAAAACTCATGGGTGCGGTTTTTACAGAGATTGATTTAAGCAACATCACAAATTTGTTACAGTCTAATTTAGGTGAAGAAAAACTAGATATCACCTTAGTTGATCAGAAACAAACAGTAGCAGCCAGCACGAAACCCGAATTGATTGGTAATCATATATTCAATTGGCGTAAAGATGGCAGGGTTGAGCAGATAGGGACTCAAACCTACCATTGGCGGCCAACCACTGGTAGTCCTGTGGTTATGGTACAGTGGCAAAATTCCCTATTTGTGAAAGAGTCTGTCATTAGTGAGATAATTCCCTGGAGATTGATTGTACAGATGACTGCAATCTCTCATGTACGGCAGATTGAGTGGTTTCATACCCGGAACATGGCAATACTCCTATTTGTCTCAGGAGTAGCTCTGATTTCTGCTACTTTAGTGAGTCGTCAATTAGTCAAACCTTTGTCTCAATTAGCAGAAGTCACCACTAACTTACCAAATAAACTGCTAGAGCAGAAACCGATTAACTGGATGCAGAGTCAGGTGTCTGAGTTGGCGCTATTATTGCAGAACTTTCGGTTGATGGCTGCCAGTTTACAACAAAAGTTTGGGGAAATTAACCAGGCTAATGAACTGTTAGAACAACGAGTACAGAAAAGAACTCAAGCACTACAACAAACAAATTTAGAATTGGAAATGGAGATTGCCGAGCGTAAACGGGTAGAGAAAGACCGCGATCGCTTAGTTGCCATTCTCGAAGCCTCCATGGACTATATTGGCATGGCTGATCCTCAAGGTAATAATTTATGGAATAACACCTCATTAAAAAATCTCGCTAATAGCTTCTCAGAAGACTACTCTACCTTGCGACTTACTCACTACCATCCCCAATGGGCATTAGAAATTATCCAAAATCACGGCATTCCCGCAGCTATTAAAGATGGTACCTGGGTTGGTGAAACGGCTTTATTGACAGGTGAAGGTGAGGAAATTCCCGTTTCTCAGATGATTATTTCCCACAAAACCACAGATGGCACTCTGGAATATCTCTCTACCATCATGCGGGATATCAGTGAAGTAAAACGTCGGGAAGCAGAGCTTAGAAGCGCCGAAACAACACTGCAAAGTTTGGTGATAGGAACGGCTACAGTGACAGGACAAGATTTTTTCCCAGCTTTGGTTTGTCATATTGCCGAAGCTCTGCACGTATCCTATGCTCTTGTCACCGAACTAGTAAATGGTGAACTTAAAGCTCTGGCTTTTTGGGCGGATGGGGCATTGCAACCATCAATCTCCTACTTTCCGGCGCGTACACCCTGTGAATTGGCCTTGAGAGACGGACTGTTTTACTGCGAGACCCTGATTCAGCAAATGTTCCCGGAAGACTTAGCTTTAGTGGCAATGCAGGCAGATAGTTATCTGGGGATTTCCTTAAAAAATGCCAACGGCGACCCCATTGGCAATCTTTGCATTCTCGACTTTCAACCACTGCCAGATACGGCAAGAATCAAGACAATTCTCGAAGTATTTGCCGCACGAGCAGGAGCAGAATTGGAGCGTCAACGAGCAATTGAAGCCCTATACCAACTGAATGAGTCTTTAGAAAACAGAGTCCAACAACGAACTGCCCAATTAGAGACTGCTAACAAAGCTTTGGAGTCTTTTTCTTATTCCGTTTCCCATGACTTGCGAGCGCCTTTACGAGCAATTGATGGCTTTTCCAGAATAATCCAGGAAGAATACAGTCAACAACTGAATGCAGAAGCCAATCGTTATTTAAAAGTTGTCCGGGATAATGCTAAACGCATGGGTGAGTTGATTGATGATCTGCTGAATTTATCGCGTCTGGATCGCCAAGAAATATCTACGCAACCAGTTTTAGTCAATGAGTTAATTCAACAGGTACTGAGTGATTTGACCCCAGAATTGTCTGGTCGTCAAATTGAATTTGCGATCGCTGATTTACCCATCTGTCAAGCTGACTTTTCCCTGCTTACACAAGTCTGGATCAACTTGTTATCAAATGCGATTAAATACACTAGCTACAAATCCATTGCCCATATTCAAATAGGTTATGAAGTTATAGATGGTGAAGGAGTATACTTTATCAGCGATAATGGCTCAGGATTTGATATGCAGTATGCCAATAATCTATTTGGAGTATTTCAGCGGTTACATCGTGAACAAGAATTTGAAGGTACAGGCATCGGACTAGCGATCGTTCAAAGGATTATTCAACGCCACGGTGGGCGCATCTGGGTTAAAGCAGCTGTTGATCAAGGTGCAACCTTTTATTTCAACCTACCAAGTAGTGAGTAGTGAGTACCGAGTACCAAGTACCGAGTAGGAATTTTCTGCCCCCTGCCCCATTCCCCTATTCCCTGCCATAACCAATGACTGACCAACCCACTGATACATCTTATCAGCAACCGATTTCTATTGTGTTGGTTGAAGATAATCCTGCTGATGCAGAACTAGTGATCCGAGCCTTGCGTCGCGGCAGAATTGGCAATCAACTTCAATGGCTCCAAGATGGAGTAGAAGCCCTCGATTTTCTCTTTTGTCGTGGAAACTATGCCCATCGGAATATGACAAATCAACCTAAAGTCATTTTGCTAGATTTGAAGCTACCAAAAGTGAGTGGATTGGAAGTGTTACGGCAACTAAAATCTGACCCACGTACACAAACGATTCCGGTTGTGATGTTGACCTCTTCCGCCGAAGATAAAGATGTGATTGAAAGTTACCAACTTGGAGTAAATAGCTATATCGTCAAACCTGTAGATTTTGAGCAATTTAACTATGCAGTCCAGCAGATGGGGTTTTATTGGGTTTTATTTAATCGAGTATCGGTTTCTTGAAAAAGAGAAAAGGGGACGAATCCCCCCTGCCTTTATGCTTCTTTTTGGTAAACTACCCTGTAATTAACAACTAAGCTGACAACCCGACTGGATATTATTCCATCACTTGGGCTGTCTTCTGCTGATCCAATTTGAGAATCAAAACTCCCAAAGGTGGTAAACACAAATCCAAGGAATAAGGACGATTATGCAAAGACCAATTATCAGTCCACTTACCGCCTAAATTCCCCATATTGCTACCGCCATACTGACGGGCATCACTATTGAATATTTCGGTATAAAAACCTGATTCAGGAACACCGATGCGATAGTGAGAATGAGGTTGGGGAGTAAAGTTGCAAATCACAACCACAAAATTTTCAGAATTCTGATCGCGACGGATAAAGGAAACTACACTATGACGATTGTCGCTACAGTCAATCCACTCAAACCCCGGCTCGGCAAAATCCTGGGTGTACAAAGCTGGCTCAGAACGGTAAAGATGATTGAGAGCCTGGAAAAAGTCTTTTAACTGTTGGTGTGGTTCATGCTGGAATAGATGCCACTCCAAATCAGCCCAGACATTCCACTCACTCCATTGCCCAAACTCCATGCTCATAAACATGGTTTTCTTACCTGGGTGAGCAAACATATAACTAAACAAACACCGCACATTGGCTAACTTCTGCCATCTATCACCCGGCATTTTGCCAATGATATTGCTCTTACCATGCACCACTTCATCATGGGACAGAGCCAGCATAAAGTTCTCGCTGTGGTTATACCACATACTAAAAGTGATATTGTTTTGGTGAAACTGGCGGAACCAAGGGTCCATGCTGAAGTAGTCCAGCATATCGTGCATCCAGCCCATATTCCACTTTAAGTTAAAGCCCAACCCTCCTGTGTAAGTAGGCCAAGATACCATTGGCCAGGAGGTAGATTCTTCCGCAATGGAAAGCGCACCAGGAAAATAGCTAAAAATATTGTGATTTACCTGACGCAGGAAATCAGCAGCTTCTAAATTTTCTCTCCCACCGTATTCGTTGGGCAACCATTCCCCTTCTTTACGGCAATAGTCAAGGTAAATCATGGAAGCAACAGCATCAACACGAATCCCATCAATGTGGTACTTATCAAACCAGAACAGGGCATTGGCTACTAAGAAATTGCGGACTTCGTGGCGATTGTAGTTGAATACCAGAGTTCCCCATTCTTTATGTTCGCCTTTGCGAGGGTCTGCGTGTTCGTACAGGTGACTACCATCGAAGAAAGCTAAACCATGCCCATCTTTGGGGAAGTGACCAGGAACCCAATCCACAATTACACCAATACCATTTTGGTGACATTGGTCAACAAAATACATAAAATCTTCTGGGCTGCCAAAACGGGAAGTTGGGGCAAAGTAACCAGTTACCTGATAACCCCAAGAACCATCAAAGGGATGTTCAGCAATTGGTAGCAATTCCAGATGGGTGTATCCCAATTCTTTGACATAGGGAATCAGTCTTTCTGCTAATTCCCGATAGGTAAGAAAGCGTGCGCCCGGATTTAGTTCGGAGACGGTAACAACAGGTTGAATTTCCCCATTGCTTCCTTTGGCGGGTTCCCCACTAGCCGCGTGTAACCAAGAGCCTAAATGTACTTCGTATACGGAAACTGGTTGAGTCAGTGGGTCTGTGTGACGGCGCTTTTCCAGCCAGTCTTCATCAGCCCAGGTGTAGGAATTTAAGTCAGTAACAATTGATGCTGTTTTGGGACGCGGTTCTTGTTGGAAACCGTAGGGATCAGATTTTTCGTAAATATGTCCTTCAAAATTTTTGATTTCATATTTGTAATGCTCTCCCACACCGAGTTCAGGGATGAATAATTCCCAAATGCCGGTATGTCCTTTCCGCATCTGGTGTTTGCGTCCATCCCATAGGTTAAAGTCTCCCAGCAGGGAAACGTTGCGGGCGTTGGGGGCCCAAACAGCAAAATAAACACCTTTCACGCCATCTACTTCTGTGAGATGCGCTCCCAATTTTTCGTAAATGCGGTGATGATTGCCTTCACCAAACAAATGTAAGTCAAAGTCAGTTAAATGGGGAGAACGGAAAGCGTAAGGGTCGTAAGTGACAAGCTCATGTTCCCCTTCTTTAATCCGTAACTGGTAGTTTGTGAGTTCGTTCGCTTCGATTATGCACTCAAAAAAATGGGGATCATGGGCTGTCTGCATTGGGTATTCTTTGCGTTCTTCAGGAACCACTACCCATGCAGCGCTGGCATTTGGTAGGTATGCTCTTACAGCCCAGACTTGCTTACCATTTTGTTCTATGGCATGGGAACCAAGTATTTCAAAAGGATCATGATGCTGATTCCGAACAATGCGATGAACCTGTTCAGGGGCGATCGTGGTTAGGGACATGAAGCTACCTGTGTGAAATTAAGGTGATTGACTAAATCTGCTTTTTTAAATATCTATAATATATTCTTTACATTTATTTGCAGTTTTGTCGTCACCGTCATAGTACCTCAGAATGTATCTTGATTGGGAGATGGGGAGTTGGTGAGACACGGAGACGCGGAGATGGGGAGACGCGGAGATGGGGAGACGCGGAGATGGGGAGAAATAATTACCCCCTGCCCTCTGCCCCCTGCCCCCTGCCTCCTGCCCCCCGGCTTGACGACTGAACTAAATACCTAAAAATGGGAAAATCTGTAATAATGCCTTACGTAACCGTAGTAGGAATATTTGGTCTCGAATTTTGGCATCGAGCTTTGGTGGTGGACTCATTTGCAATTGGGCTTGTAATTCTGCGTATTCGGCAGCAGTTAGGCGCTTACCATCAATGGGCGATCGCGCTTCGGTAATAATCTCTGTCCGCAATATTTCCTCTGGTGTATCCTCTGGTGGTGGTAATGCCATGACTACTTTCCCCCAATGGCTACTTACCACAACTGAAATACTCGTACATATACTCAAAACCAAAATTTTTATCGGCTTCATATTTTGATTTTTGAATTTTAAATTTTGAATTTTAAATTTTTAAAGTCCCGGTGGTAGTTTCTCTCCACACAATTGATGAATTTGCACGATGCGCTCAAACAACCAGGGATATCCCTGACGGTAATCAGGAATGAGTGCTAAAGGACTGAGTAAGGCAGCTGCGGTAATATCTGCCACAC
This sequence comes from Anabaena sp. PCC 7108, assembly GCF_000332135.1. Lineage (NCBI taxonomy): Bacteria > Bacillati > Cyanobacteriota > Cyanophyceae > Nostocales > Nostocaceae > Anabaena > Anabaena sp. PCC 7108. Next base: position 3,893,780 of record NZ_KB235896.1, on the reverse strand, counting down.
TCAAGCTATCACCTACTAAATATTCGCTCTTTTGCCAGCGCAGCGATAATTCTGCTAAGGATGTGGCTAATCTGCTGGTGGCTAATTTGACTGTAGCATCGTTGATGCCATACTGTTGTCGCACGACTCTAATCAGCATTTGGCTCAAGAATGATGGATCAACTTGCTTTCCTTCTTTCGCCCGAAACTGATAATATACAAATCTTGTAGCTGTACCAATGCTTTCATCTAACCAGTCTTCAAGCATCCAAGCTTCAGTTTGCTGTTCCGGGTTGGTTAAAAATAGTGCAGGTTCTGGCTGATAAGATTCTAGGAATTTGATAATCTGGGTTGAGTCACCTATTGCTTGCGGATGTCCCTGAATTTGGGGCAACAACACTGGCAGTGTACTCAAACCTGTCAGGGGCTTCAGTTTGAGCATATGTAAGCCAGGAGTGAGATTTTCTACCTTATAATCAATTTGCTTATAACCTAGAGCTAGGCGGGCTTTTCGACAATAGTGAGATGTGCTAAATTGTAGTAGCAACATAAAGCTACTTCTCTAAATAAATGAAAGTTTTTTCAACTTTAATAAAAAATCTAACTTAAGAGGTTTTTTTCTTCAGTTGATGTCTTAACTAAATTCGAGAAGTATTGTAGCACTCTCGGTATGAGAGTACTGTTACTTTTGCTCGAGCCTGATTAAAGTTAGCAATAGCGATGTAGTGAGGAGCGCTATCCTGACTTAATTAGGGAGTTGTAGTGGGTGTAGCAGCAGGACTAGCTTCGGGACTAGCAGCAGGACTACTGCCGTCAGTCGGTTCACCACCTGTTGTAGCAGCAGGTGAACTGGTAGGAGTTCCAGCAGGTTCACCACCACCTTCGCAAGCTCCGAGCATAGTAGCCAGACTTAACATTAAAGCCAAACCAAAGATTTTTGTTTTCATAATCTCCTCTTTCACCAATTTAGGGCAATAAAAATTATTGCCTCATGAATACGATACCCTATTTGTTGCTTTTTGTTAACTGCTTTCAGAGTGGTTTTAAAAGGAAGAAAAAGATAATACTAAGTAGTTATCTATCTTTTAAGAGGTATGGCAATTGCCAGAGATTTTTCTTATCTATTGCCTCTTGCTTGTCACTGCTTCATGTTGCCATAATCTTAGATATAATCTCTAACTAGTCAGTTGATCGTAGTAGCTGATCGCCCAAAATCAAGCCTTACACTATTGGAGAGAGGCAAAAATTGGTCTAGCCACCCTTGACAACTCCGAAAAAGCTGTTATATTTGCTACTTGCTAAATAAATTTAACCTTGGTAAAAACAATCGGCTAAATAAAGAGAATATTTACTTACTGACATAAAAATTATGGTTGTTGCCCGTAAATCACCTATTTCGACAAAAAGTAATTGGTTCAAAAAAGATTCTATCCTACCGTGGGGTCGCCGACGTTCCAGGCGTTTGGGACTAATGACACCGAGATCCTCGACAGTTGCTAATGAATCCACACCTATACGTTCGAGAAGACAAAGCAGTTCGGCGAGAAATTTATTAGTTTCTCCCACCCATGAACCAAAAAGACCCAATTTGATGAAAGAGTCGGGTAAACAACCAACTTCAAACTTAAAACAGCAATCAAGCGATCGCTTACCTATGATGTCTAATGCTGGGGCTGCGCCTTTGTGGTTACTGAGGTTGTATTCCTTTCATCGTTATTCGTCAGCTGCGGTGTTTTTGTGTGTGTCTGCAACATTGGTGGTTTATGGTTGGACGGTATATTCTCAAGAACTTTGGAGTCAAGCTTACCGGACTTTACAAAGCTTACAGCGTTATGAGCGGCAGTTGACTACAACTAATGCAACACTGACTAGTAAAATGGCTGAAGAAGCTGAACAGCCAACAGCTGGATTAGTATCACCAAATCCGGGGGGGACAATTTTCTTGTTACCATCATCGAATACTCCTAATTCACAACCGCCCGCAGCTACAACCATAAATTCAGAAACTCAGCGACAAATACCCTCTCCGCTGGGATATTAATGTCCACGGTTATTAATCATTTAATTAGTCATTTAATTAGCGAACTGCGCGGTAACGGGTCGAGTTTTTTTAAACAGCAATTAGCCGAACTTGATATTATCCCAACTTCTTCCAGAAGTCTACTGATCATCGATTATACAGGAATAACTGACAGATGGCAAAGGACAACGGACTAACCCAATGCAGAAGTCATCAAACAGAAAAAAACTGAGAAATTTGCAGAATTTAGAATTCAAAAGACAGCGAAAATTTTCCCGACCAGATATATCAGGCAATAGTACTCATAAAACTCAAGACCAGTCGGCAAAAATTAAGTCTCGACTGTTGATAGTTTGGGGTCTACTAATTGCTGCTGGTATAGGGTTGATGTTGAATTTGTACAAGCTGCAAATTATTCAGGGGTCAAAGCTTACCCAGCGGGCAAGAAACCAGCAAATGGTGAATTTGCGTCCTTTCATGCCTCGCCGGCCAGTAGTTGATCGCAATAATAATATGTTGGCGATAGATCGCCCTGTGTACACTTTGTATACCCATCCCAAGCTGTTTGATAAGTCTAATGAAGAGATGGCACAGCAACTTGCACCTATACTCAATAAAGATGTTAATGAGTTAGTTAAAACTTTTCAAAGTAAAAAAAGTGGGATTCTTCTGGCTAATCGCGTATCAGAGAATATTGCTGATCGCTTAATGTCATTACGTTTGAACGGCTTGGAGTTTATTCAAAAATATTCCCGTTTCTACCCACAAGGTGATTTAGTGGCTGATGTGGTGGGCTACGTTAACCTGGACAGGATTGGACAGGCGGGTGTGGAATACAGTCAGGAGAAGTTACTAGAACGTTCTGTGCAAACGGTGCGTCTGAGTCGGGCAGGAAATGGGGCGCTGATGCCAGATCATGCTCCAGAGGGTTTTCTACATTTTGATGACTTACAACTGCAACTCACTATTGATAGTCGCTTACAAAGGACTGCCCGTGCTGCTCTCAAACAACAGATAGAAAAGTTTCAGGCCAAACGGGGTGCGGTGATTGTGATGGATGCCACTGATGGTTCATTATTGGCCTTGGTTGCCCAGCCTACTTATAATGCAAATGAATATTCTCAAGCGGATATTTCACTGTTTAAAAACTGGACGGTAGCGGATCTTTATGAACCAGGATCAACCTTTAAACCGTTGAATATTGCGATCGCTCTAGAAAATCGTGTTATTAAACCAGATGATGTTTTCACTGACTCAGGTACTCTGAAAGTTGCTGACCGCATCATCAAAAACGCTGAAAACAATGGTTATCGCCGAATTAATATTGCTCAGATTTTGCAAACCTCTAGTAATATAGGCATGGTGCAAATTATCCAGCGATTGCGCCCCCCTGTATACTACAACTGGCTAGAACGTCTGGGACTAGGACAAAAAGTTGATACGGATTTACCATTTGAAGTTGGTGGTCGGCTGAAAAGTCAAGAAGAATTTATGGCCTCACCTATTGAAGCAGCAACTACCTCTTTTGGACAAGGCTTTTCCCTAACACCATTACAGCTGGTGCAAATGCACGGAGCATTAGCTAATGGAGGTAAGTTAGTAACACCACACGTAGTCCGAGGTCTAATTGATAGCAAAGGACAACGTCATTATGCTCCTGATATCCCAGCACCAAGACAAATTTTCTCTTCTGCAACTACCCAAAAGGTAGTAGAAATGATGGAAACAGTCATTGCTCAAGGTACTGGGAAAGCAGCACAAATTGACGGGTATCGGATTGGTGGTAAAACTGGTACAGCACAAAAAGCCAGTCCCAAAGGTGGTTACATCCCCGGTGCTAGAATCACTAGTTTTGTGGCTATTCTCCCGGTTGAATCTCCTCGTTATGTGGTTTTCGCTGTTGTTGATGAGCCAAAAGGAGAGAATGCCTATGGTTCTACCGTCGCTGCACCAATTGTTAAGACTGTGATGGAAACGCTGATTCCCATGGAACAAATTCCTCCCAGTAAAAAATAAGTAGTTGGACAAAATTAAATTCACTCGTTGAGAGAGGGAACAGGGAACAGGGAACAGGGAACAGGGAACAGAAAATCAGTTGTGTAATTAATTCCGTCTCATTACTTACTCAGAACCGTTGTTGTAAGTTTGCTTGAGTGTTCCTTCAATTGAACCTAAATTTTGGTAAGCCTCAATTAGTTGATGAGATTTTGTTTTTCTCTCTACCAAAATAACTTTTAGCGGTTTTAAAAGTTCAATATCTGGATCATTTACTAAAGCAACTTCAGCCGCTTGGAAAATCTTGGTTGTATTCAGAAAAATCTCTTCATCATCAAACCCATATTTTGCCGAAATCTGATGCAAAGCAGTGTTAGGTGTAGTTGCTCGACCATGCAAGGTTTGATCTAATATTAGACCTTTTAATAAAGCTAGTAACCCTGCATAAATAGAAAAATCATCACAACTATCACAGGCTTTAAATTCTATGCGTCCTAGTTCTGCTGGAATCCGGGCAACTTTGGTCAATGAAGGTACGCTTTTAATTAGTTGTTCTTCGTTTTCTACAAAAACTAATGTTGCTGATCTTTTGCCAGTTCTGATAAATGTCCTAACTGATAAACCTTCCCACAAACTCCCATTATAAAAAGGAGAACTGTAACTAAAAGGAACAATATAAGGACTGTAATAAGTTAGTTTTTTACCCATATCAATTACATCTTCAATGGGTAAATCTGCTACAGAAATATTTAAATCTGGTCCATAGGAAACCATATAAATATTGGCAGTTTGTTCATCAGGGTAAGCTTGTAATTGCCTAATTTCAAAATCATTTAATGGCGGGTGTGGCTCGAAAACGCAGGTATAAGGATTAAAACTGACTAAAATTGGTGTGAAGCCAAAACTAGCAGCTACCTGACGTAGTAGATTAAAACTTTCTGTTAATTCATTAATTGCACTTTGAATATCAGAATGTATGGTTGTTCTAATTTCGATGCCTTTCGCTACACAATCAATTACCTCTTCTGAATTAGAAAATCTTTCAAATCCTTCAATATACCAACGCTTTTTTTTAATGCCAGCATCCCCTACTCTCAATTGTGGGTAATCATTAGGGTATATAGGTAGCTTGTCCACAATTTGATTAAACTCAGCAAATTTTGTGCAGGAGAAATCAGCAAACTTGCCTTCATGGTTCAGAAAAGCAACTTCATGTTCAATACCGAAATAAAACATATATAAATAGCAAGAATTGTCAATATTACTCTTCAGAGGAATTTTAGCGCAAGATTTACAATTAAGGTAGTTTAGTATTAGCAAAGAAAAAATTTGAGGAGCGAGTTTATGATCAGTGCTGTTAAAACCTCATACAGCAGCGAACAAATAGCCGCTTGGTTACGTGGACTACTGACTATTGCTTGGTCAGATGGTAATTTTGATCCCCAAGAACAACAGTTAATTGCCAGCATCACTAAGGATGAATTAGCTCCTTCTATTAACTGGGATTCTTTAGGGATAATTACACCAGAGGAATTAGCTCTGATTTTAGGTAAAGGCACGCCAGTAGCGGAAAATTTCTTGCGGACAGCAGTGATGGTAGCGATCGCAGATGGAATCTATTCTCCCAGCGAAGAGGAACTTCTACAACAATTTTGCCAAGCCTTGGAACTGCAAACAGAAGCCCTAGCAGCCCTGCGTCATACCCTAGAAGACACAGAACAAGCAAAAACCTCTACCCTACCGGACGCACTACAAGCACCCCTACCAGACGCACTCCGCCCCATACGTGACTGGTTAGATGGGTTAGATATTCAAGATCCCAGAGTTGCTAAGTTTTTGTGTAAAATGATTCCCTCCCAATGCCCTTTTGAGCAAGATGTCACCCTATTTGGACGGAAAATAATTCATATCCCACCAATGTGTAAAATTAATCCCTTGTATGAACAATTGGTAGGTTTACGCTTCCGCGCCCTGTCTTACCTCGCAGATGACTGTGGTGAAGATATTTCACCTTATATTTAAGTGCATATTTCAGTGCTGAGTGCTGAGGATTGAGTTACAAGTAAAGAGTGAGGAATTTAAAGTTAATGAAAAACTTATAATTGATAACTCATCACTTAGAACTCAGAACTCTAAAAATATGCAATTTATTGACCAATCAGTAATTGAAGTAGAAGCAGGTAAAGGTGGCGATGGTATCGTTGCTTTCCGTCGTGAAAAATATGTCCCAGCCGGCGGACCTTCTGGTGGGAATGGAGGAAGAGGTGGTTCAATCATTTTTGTGGCTGATACAAACCTCCAAACCTTGCTAGATTTTCGCTACAAGCATTTGTTTAAGGCACAAAATGGGGAACGTGGTGGTCCCAATAATTGCACCGGCGCAGGTGGAAAAGATCTAATTGTCGAAGTTCCCTGTGGTACTGCTGTTTATGATGCTGATACCAGCGCTTTGTTATGCGATTTAACTGAACCTGGACAACGCTTTCGAGTCGTTGAAGGTGGTAAAGGTGGACTGGGAAATCAACATTTTTTGAGTAACCGCAACCGCGTTCCCGAATATGCACTTCCTGGACTGGAAGGAGAAAGGAAGATGCTACGTTTAGAGCTGAAATTGTTAGCAGAAGTGGGAATTATTGGTTTACCAAATGCTGGTAAATCAACTTTAATTTCTTCTTTATCAGCCGCACGTCCGAAAATAGCTGATTATCCGTTTACTACCTTAATTCCTAATTTGGGTGTAGTTAAAAAGCCTACTGGTGATGGTACAGTTTTTGCGGATATTCCGGGATTAATTGAAGGTGCTTCTCATGGTGCCGGTTTAGGTCATGATTTTTTACGTCACATTGAACGCACTAGGGTTTTATTACATTTAATTGATGCGACAAGTGAAGATGTCATAGCTGATTATCATACCATTCAAGAAGAACTTAAGGCCTATGGCAGAGGGTTAGCTAAACGTCCGCAAATTTTAGCTTTGAATAAAATTGATGCTGTTGATAGAGAAACTGTTGATTTAGATGCTTTAGCTACACAATTAAATCATCTTTCTTATGCGCGGGTTTTTATAATTTCCGCTGTGACTCGTACTGGTTTAGAGCCAATGATGCAGGAAATTTGGCGGATTTTAGATGAGATTAATGTGTTGGAAGCGGAGGAGGTTGCAGTTTAATTAATAGGTTGATTTTGTTGAGTAAAGTAACAAAAGTTCTGTTAACTGACTCCAAATGTAGGGACTGGTTTTATATTAATTTAGCTATCTAGTTTGAGAGTTCCAGTGTCTCTGGAACTTCTCGACGTTTAGCTCAGAGAATTATAACTAAAAACTACATAAATCCTGCTGCTATTTGCAAAGACTCTAATTAAAGACTCTAATTAGGGATTGGTAAGAAAGTCTTTTTGTGGAGGTAGGTGACAGGTGACAGTTTCAAGAGTTGGAATTGTCAAGCTCACTGAGTCGGTTTTCTCAAAAGATCCCAAGGAGATTGTAATATCAATTCATTAAATTAAATTAAAGCTACAAATGAATCTTGCAGTCCTGGTGTCCCCGTGTTCTCACGTTTTTCCATTTGTATCAACCTTAAAGTAAATCGGTATAAGGTATGAGTGAAGACTTGAATGTCCTGCTTGTTGAAGATTTAGAAACTGATGCTCTGTTAGTTCTCCATGAACTGCGTCGCGGTGGTTTCAATCCCATCTGGCAGCGTGTCCAAACAGCCCCAGAGCTATGTGCAGCCCTAGGTAGCTGTACTTGGGATGTAATAATTTCCGATTACCGATTGCCTGGATTTGATGCACCTACGGCTCTGGAAATAGCAAAGCAGAGTCAAAAAGATATTCCTTTCATTCTAGTTTCTGGAACAATCGGTGAAGTATCTGCTGTAGAACTGATGAAAGCCGGTGTTCATGATTATCTTATGAAGGATAACTTAAACCGATTGCCTGAGGCTGTACGTCGAGAACTTCGGGACGCTCAGGTACGGACAGAGCGCAAACAAGCACAAGAAAGACTGTATCAAACCCTCCAGGAATTATCCAGTTTCAAATATGCTTTAGATCAGTCAGCTATCGTTGCTATCACAGATGCTAACGGGGTAATTACTTACGCTAATGATCGATTCTGCCAAATATCTCAATATAACCGAGAGGAACTGGTAGGTCATACTCATCAGATAGTCAATTCTGGGTATCATTCTCAAGAATTTTTCGCTCAGATGTGGCAAACCATTAGTCATGGGCATATCTGGCGAGGTGAAATTCGGAACCGGTCAAAAGATGGCAGTTTCTACTGGGTTAATAGCACGATTGTACCTTTCTTGGATGCCTTGGGTAAACCTTTTCAATACTTGGCAATCCGCACAGATATTACCAATCTCCACGACGAGCTTCGTTTACGCAAACAGGCAGAAGAACAGCTTATTCACAACGCTTTTCACGATCCATTGACGGGTTTACCGAATCGGACGCTTTTGGAGGAGCGACTGGAACTCGCTATCAACAGAGCGAAACGGCTGGAAAGTTATCATTATGCTGTTTTGTTTCTAGATCTAGATCGGTTCAAAGTTATCAATGATAGTTTAGGGCATTTAGCTGGAGATCAACTACTTCAGAGTATTGCCCAGAAGTTAAAAACTCACCTGCGGGACATTGATTTAGTGGCTCGACTTGGTGGTGATGAATTTGTAATTTTGCTAGAAGATATTGAAAGTATTGAAGCTACAATTAAAATTACTAAACGCATTCTGATAGATTGTCAAACGTCGTTGATGATTAATGGCAATGAAATGTTTATTAGTACGAGCATCGGGATTGTTTTTGCAACAAAAGAATATCGTCAAGCTGCCGATTTACTCCGAGATGCTGATATTGCTATGTATCGAGCTAAAGCTCAAGGGCGAAATTCATATAAAATTTTTGATGCTCAAATGCATACCCAAGCTGTAAATCGACTAACTCTAGAAACTGATATTCGTAAAGCTCTAGAACGAGAAGAGTTTGTTGTTTACTACCAACCTATTGTTGATTTAATTGGCGGTCGGTTAGTTGGATTTGAGGCGTTGGTGCGCTGGCTTTCACCTACTCGCGGATTTGTCTGTCCAGGAGAATTTATTCCTATTGCTGAAGAAACTGGGCTAATTGTGCAGATAGATCGTTGGATGTTTTCTACGGTTTGTCAACAATTGGCTAAATGGAAAACAAATTTTGTTCACTTTCCGCTTTATGTCAGTATTAATCTCTCCGCTCAAGATATTCGCCAAACTAGTTTAGTTGAAGATATTGATCGGATACTGGCTCAAACAGGTTTAGAAGGCGAGTCTATAGTTTTAGAAATTACTGAAAGTATGTTAATTGAAGATATAAATAAGACAATTGATTTGTTAACTCAATTAAAGGATAGAAAAATTCAGATTAGCATTGATGACTTTGGGACTGGATATTCATCTCTTAATTATCTCCATCGTTTACCTGCTGATCATTTGAAGATTGATCGCTCCTTTGTGAGTCAGATGGAGGAAGGAAATCGTAATTATCAGGTTGTGAGTACTATTATTGCCTTGAGTAATCAACTGGGATTAGCTGTTGTGGCAGAAGGGATTGAAACACCACAACAACTTCAATGGTTGCAACAACTTGGATGCGAATTGGGTCAGGGTTATTTGTTTTCTCCACCTTTGGCTAGTCAAGAAATTGAGACGAACCTGCTTCACGAAGACTATGATAAACTTTATGAGTCTCATTTGTTGAATGCATTAGTTTCTAAGTTTAAATTTCTAATTTGAAATTAAATGTAGGGCTATGATTCTACCAATTCATGTTCCCGGAATTTTATCCATTAAGCGATCGCAAATTACTATCAGATGTTCTTGGCTATTAATCGGTCCGTGGGGTGCTGGTAGTTCGGTATTAGGCCAGTTGGGTAAACTATTACAGGGACAAAACAAAGCTGGCATTCCCACAGTCTTTATGGGTACTGGCATAGTACAACGACTGCAAGGGAGCATTTCCCAGGCTGGTGTGAGAAGTTCGGCGATGGTTTCGTGAGTGCCTTCTAAATAACAGTCACTAATTTCTAAGGACAGAATACTTTGCCAGCATGCTTCAAATTCTGGACTATAGCGATCACCTTTGAGTACTGGGCTAGGTAAGAAGCTATGATTACCATTACCTACGATCACTTTCTTGCCTAACTGAAACCAGTGTGCAATATACTGTTTAACTTCTTGTTCGTTTGCCATATCTTTAATTATAGTTTTAGTTCAGAAATTTTACTCTTTAATTCTGAATTCAGGCTTTGCTACTGGTAAGGGAGAACCTAGAAGACTGAGATTAAGAACATAGCCACCAGTAACCAAGTAAACTGACTCAGAAATCGCACCTAACTGACGAATTAAAGAACCCAAGCGATCGCGGAATGTTCTACCTATAGGATAAGCTGGTACTACACCCCAACCTGTTTCTTCCCCTACAAATACTAAATCAGCATCAACTAAACGGACTGTTTTTAGCAATTCTGCCAAGGTATTTTCCCAACTTGTGTCGTCTTGTTCCAGAAAATTAGCTACCCAAGTTCCTAAAGAATCAATTAAAAGACAGGTATGAGGCTGAACCTTAGCTAAGGTAGCAGCAAGTTCCACAGGCACATTTAGAGTTACCCAGTCTTGAGGACGGCGTTTTTGGTGTTTTTGAATACGTTGTTGCCACTCTTGATCTTGAGAATTTTCTCTAGCTGTTGCTATGTAAATTACAGATTTTCCTGACTCAATTGCTAAATTTTCTGCCCATTCACTTTTACCTGAGCGTGCAGGGCCTGTTACCAAAATAACTTTACTCATAAGATATCACAATCTTGGTCTTCCATAAAGTATTGTTCTACCTATAGAATAAAGAAAAGTTTCTCAATAATTTGCTCTTTTAACAAACTGATTCGGAAATCAATACCACCAAAACAAGCTTCAGGATCTCTTTATGAAAGCAGGCTTAAAACGGATTGAGGCAACTCTACATGATTTGGGGATTCGCGGCACTGACTTAGGTGCAGAAACAGGTGATTCAACAAAACGCCCCTTTTCCTTTAGGATTAGTGTGGGCGCTCACAAATCTACAGACATTACCGAATCTTCAGAGGATGAAGGAAGAAATACCGTTGACTTAGGCAGAGATTCTGTCAGTAAATCATCTGCAGATGCCAATTTCTTTTCCCAGGATAATTCTGTACAAACTTTTCCCGCGCACTCATCTGGAGATAAAACACCTAGCCTACCTAAGTTTAAAACACCGAGCTTTAGTAACCATCGCCACGGAGCTAATCCAGCATTTGCCATGAATCTCTTACAAGAAATTCAAGAGACTGTGGCTGATTGGCAAACTGAACTACAAGTAATTCTACAACAAATCCAGGATATTTACTTAGATGGACCAGTTATTAATGGCTGGTTAGAATCTAATCCTCAAGAACCAACACCAGGAGGAACGGCTACCCTACGTCATGCGGAAGTTGAGCGTCTGATGGATTATGTGGAAGAAATTTGTGAGCCAGGAGATAAGGTATCACCTCCATCATTGCGTACTGACTACCGCCTCTGTGGAGTTGATGCGGCTGGTAAAGTCTGGTCACGTTTATGTCCAGTAGAACAGGTTCCTACTGTCAGTATGGCTATAGCTCGATATCAAAAATTACGTCAACTGTTTGGGCGCAAACAACATTTAGAAACTCGGCTGAGTCATTTAGCAGAAACACTTGTGGCTTTACACAGTCATATTAAACAAGTGTAAAGTATTGATAAAGAGGTGACAATTTTTTCATGAAACTTGTTACCAAAAAATGATTTTTGGAAAAATTGGGTTGGTAAATAAGTACTTTATAGGGTAGATTAACAACCAGTAAGCAAAAGTTGAATTGGATATTTTTAACTAAATTCCAAATTTAAAAACCAGAGTCATCAATCCCATGCCGGACTTACAAATCTCTGCCATCATCTGTACTCACAATCGAGATACCTATTTAGGTGCAGCGATTGACAGTCTATTGGCGCAGGACTTTACTACTAACTTTGAAATTGTAGTAGTGGATAATGGATCTAGCGATCGCACTCGTGAAGTTGTCGAACAAAGAGCGGCTGATACCCGCCTCAAGTACATTTTTGAACCTACCCTGGGCTTATCAGTAGCTCGTAACACAGGTGCTAAGGCTACCAGCGCAGACATTATCGCTTATTTAGATGATGATGCAGTCGCTAGTCCCCAATGGTTGCAAGTTTTATCTTCTGCCTATGAAAATAATCCCAACATAGCGATCGCAGGTGGTAAAGTTACTCTCATCTGGCCTGCAAACATTGAACCGCCAAAGTGGATATCTCCCGGACTAGCTGCCAACTTGGGAGCCTACGATTTAGGAGACAGCATAGTCTACATTCAACAACCTGGTTCCACCCCTAGAGGCTTAAATTACTCCATTCGGCGCAGTTTTCTCGAAGATATCGGCGGTTTTGACCCTCAACTGGGACGAGTCGGCAAAAACCTCTTATCTAATGAAGAACTACAAATGACAGAATTTGCCCTTCAGGGTGGTTGGCAAGTCGCTTATCTTCCCCAAGCTTTAGTGGCTCACAATGTTGCCCCAGAAAGGCTAAAACCATCCTGGTTTTTAAACCGGGGTTGGTGGCAAGGTATTAGTGAATGCTATCGGGAACAACTCGCGGGTAAAGCTGGTATTGGCCAACTACAACGAGGCAGTGAAAAGTTTGTACGTGGCTTATATAAATCATTACAATATATTACTGATCCAGCCGAAAGATTTGATAAACTAGTCTATGCTTATGGTCAGATTGGTTACTTAAATGCAGCCATTCAAGGACTTCTTTTTACAGGTAACAAAAAATAAATTAAAGTAAAAATTATTATGTCATCTAAAATACCAGTTTCCGTACTCATTCCCGCAAAAAACGAAGAATCTAACTTACCAGCTTGTTTAACTAGTCTGGCAGTAGCTGATGAAGTTTTTTTAGTCGATTCCCAAAGTAGTGATAAAAGTATTGAAATTGCTGAAAGTTACGGGGCTAAAGTCGTACAATTTAAATTTAATGGCAGTTGGCCGAAAAAGAAAAATTGGTCATTAGAAAATTTACCTTTTCGGAATGAATGGGTGCTAATTGTTGATTGTGATGAGCGGATTACACCTGAATCTTGGGCAGAAATTGCCGAAGTAATTAAGAACGATGAATGTAATGGTTATTATATCAATCGTCGTGTATTCTTTTTAGGTAAATGGATTCGTCACGGAGGTAAATATCCTGATTGGAATCTCCGGTTATTTAAACATCAAAAAGGCCGCTACGAAAACCTGAATACCGAAGATATCCCCAACACAGGCGATAACGAAGTTCACGAACACGTAATTTTACAGGGACAAGTTGGGTATCTCAAACATGATATGCTCCACGAAGATTTCCGCAATCTTTATCACTGGTTAGAAAGACATAACCGCTATTCTAATTGGGAAGCCCGTGTGTATTTAAATTTGCTGACAGGTAAAGAGAATAGTGGCACCATTGGAGCAAATCTATTTGGTGATGCAGTACAACGTAAACGCTTCTTAAAAACAGTGTGGGTACGTTTGCCATTTAAACCATTATTAAGGTTTATTTTGTTCTATGTTGTACAGCTTGGCTTTTTAGATGGCAAAGCTGGATATATCTATGGACGGTTATTAAGTCAATATGAATATCAAATTGGAGTCAAACTTTATGAATTACGCAGTTGTGGTGGACAGCTAAATACTGCCAACACTTCCAAATCAACCGCCCCATCTTTGTCTCAGGAAATGGAAAAAACAGCCATTGAAGAGGTAATGGGTAATGGGTAATGACACACCCTTTGTTGATTTACGTAAATATGACCAATCCTGGTTTGATCGAGGTCGTCCGGGTTGGTATGTTTTATTGTGGTGGTTGGTGCAAGCGATCGCTTTTCCTCTCACTCCCCAACCGTTAAATGTACTGCGTCGCGCCCTGCTGAGACTATTCGGAGCCAAGATTGGACAAGGTGTATTAATTCGACCGACAGTCCGTTTCACCTATCCTTGGAAAGTTACCATTGGTGATTACAGTTGGATTGGTGATGATGTAGTTTTCTACAGCCTTGATCAAATTATCATTGGTGAACAGTGTGTAGTTTCCCAAAAAAGTTACCTGTGTACAGGTAGTCATGATATTCAAGATCCAGCTTTTGGTTTAAAGACCGCAAGTATTACCATAGGGAATGGTGCATGGGTAGCAGCAGATTGTTTTGTAGCCCCAGGAATAGAAATTGGTGATAATGCAGTGATTGGGGCGCGTAGTAGTGTTTTTACTAATATGCCAGCAAATCAAGTTTGTTGGGGCAGTCCTTGTCGTCCCCACCATCAGAGAATAATTCATAACGAGTTATTGTAATTCTCATTTAAAAAATATGAGAACTTACGCATTGATAAAGTTTATCAAATATGAGTTGTGGATTTTATTTCTTCTATGGTGCGTCAGACCCGATAACTTACGCACCATACTAATATGCTACAAAAAAGGATAAATTGCAGCTTCATAAAAAACGGTATTAACTATAGATATCAATAAACACAATTCATGAAATCAGCAATTATATTATAATAAGTTAGAACAATTAAACAATAAAATAATCAGACTATGATTGATGTAAGAACTGCCGTTAGTGCTGCTTCTCAATATATAGAATCCCTTAAAGATATCATGGGTTCTTCATTACCAGATTTAAGACTTGAGGAAGTTGAGTTATCAGAAGATAAATCTTTTTGGTTAATTACTTTGGGTTTTGATGCGCCTCTAAAACCCCAAAAAAATGCTGTTAATAGTTTAAATAATGCTCTTGGATTACCTATGCCAACTTCTCAAAGAGAATACAAACTCATCAAAGTAAACTCACAAACTGGAGAAGTAGAGGCGATGAAAATTAGAAAAATATGAAAGATTTAATTAAAAAACTGATTAGTCGTTATCACCAAAAAGGAATTTTAATTGATACAAACATCCTACTTCTTTTTTTAGTTGGAAGTGTCAATAAAGAAAGGATAACTAAATTTAATCGAACTCAACAATTTATCCCGGAAGATTATGAGCTTTTGCTAGAATTTATGGGAAAATTTCAGAAGCTTGTCACAACTCCAAATATTCTCACAGAAGTCAATAGCCTTGCGAATCAACTTGGTGAACCTGAACGTTCACAATGTTTTGCCATATTTGCGCGATTTGTTCAAAATGTAGATATTTTAAATGAACACTACATCAAAAGCCAAGAAGCTGTAAGTGCTGATAAATTTATCAAATTTGGACTGACTGACAGTGGCATATTCACTCTAGCTCAAAGCAAGTATCTCGTGCTAACTGATGATTTGAAATTAGCGAACTATCTTCAAAATGTGGAAGTTGACGTAATTAATTTTAACAATATTCGTGTTTTAAACTGGTAAATTTATTTGTTCATGCACAGGAATAAATAAATTGTAATGACTATATTATATCACATTTTTATGTTTATGAAATATTATTGCCGGGGATATGGGTAGGGATTTAGCATTGTCCTTTACCCCTACATTACCAAATATCCATCTTCCATTTTCACAATTCTATCTGCAATATCTAAAATCCGATTATCATGAGTAACTAACAAAATTGTACAACCTTGTTCTTTTGCTAATTGCTGCATTAAATTCACCACATCTCTACCAGACTTACTATCTAAAGCTGCTGTCGGTTCATCTGCTAATACTAATTTGGGATGATGTACCAAAGCACGCGCAATAGCTACCCGCTGTTTTTGTCCTCCTGAAAGATTATCAGGATAATAATTCAATCTTTCTCCTAAACCCACAGTTGTTAACATTGCTGCGGCTTTTGCTTGTGCTTCTTTAAACGAAATATTATGATCATTCCCAAAAGGCATTTGGACATTTTGTTGAGCGTCGAGAAACCCTAACAAATTATGTGCTTGAAAGATATAACCGATATTTCGTCGCACCTGTATCTAGGCATTATTATCTTGTTAAAAAAGTGCGTTAACTTATGCTAACGCACAATAAAAACTAAGAGAATTTAGAGCCAACAGTATTAACTAAATTTGCTACTATTTTCACTCCAAATTCCTCTTCAAAGACTCCTTTTTTATAATCTAAACTCCACAGTTCCAAGGCACAATCATCACCTAAGCTGGAAGTAAAAATTGACATCTTAAATTCATGAAGATGAGGAATATATTCACACTGCACACGAGCAATAGCACCAATTTGTCTTCTATCTAAAGCAACGGCTAATCTGAGAATTGCACTTAATTGACTCACCATTTGCCGATGTTCTTTATGCAATAAATTGCGGTAATTTTCGTGCTTCTTCTTGGGTGCTGATTTACGGTGATAACGGGCTAAATTAGCAATGATTTCAATCTCAGTTTCGTTATAACCAAGTAATTCGCCATTTCTAATTAAATAGTATGAATGCTTATGGTGTGAAGAATGACTAATGTAGTGACCGCAATTGTGTAAAATAGCAGCAGCCCAAAGTAATTGCCGTTCGTCTTTACCCCAACTATGTAGTTTGGTTTGAGTTTGATCAAATAAACTTAGGGCAAATGCAGCAACACGGTCGCTATGTTCTAAGTTAATCTGGTATTTCTTGGCAGTTTTCTGGACATGACGCTGACGAATTGAACTTTGGTAGCGCAGTTTATCTTCAATTAAACCATGTGTCAGCATCCAGTTGACAATCACCCCTTCCCGCAGAGAACGTTCACAAAGTGTGACTGAATCCACACCCAACAAACTCATAGCTTCATGTAAAATTACTGCCCCAGCTAGTATCACTTCTGACCGCTTATCTGGCATTCCTGGAATCGTTGTCCGTTCTACATTGTTCATGCGCCGTAAGCGGTTTACCCAGCTTCGCAAGTCTTGGAGACTAAATTGATAACCACTGAGAGTAGATGGAACAACACCCAATTTTTCCCTAGCATGAATAGTAGCTAAGGTTTCAATTGTGCCAGATGTTCCCACCAACTTAGGAGATTCACCTGGCTTAAGTTTTCCTAGTACCTCTTCTACCGAACGTTCTAACATTCCCCGCGCATAAGCTTGCAGATATTGAAACTCAATATCGTTGATGGGGTCAGAGGTAATTAATTCTCCAGTCAGTCGCACTGCACCCACTTTGGTACTGGTGAGACTGCGAGGTTCTTGAGAGTCACCCAAAATTAATTCTGTGGAACCACCACCAATGTCAACGATGATGTGCGGTTGGTTGTTAAATTCCATTCCCGACAACACACCCAAGTAGATGCGTCGCGCTTCTTCTTGACCAGAAATCAAGTCAACGCTTAAACCTACTTCTGTTTCTACCTTCTGCAAAAAATCTTGACCATTGGGGGCTTCGCGGACGGCGCTAGTGGCTACAGCGATAATACTTTCTACTTCTAGGCTTTTAGCAAGTTCTTGAAAACGACCCAAAGTGGCGATCGCTTTTTTAATCACTTCTGGTTTCAATTCTCCAGTTTCCAAATTGCGATCGCCTAATCTCACCGTTTCCTTTTCTTTGGCAATCATCGTAAAAGCTGGTAGCATCGGTTCAATCCGCACTATTACCATGTGTAAGGAATTAGTACCGATATCAATGGCCGCAACAATCCGGTTTTGCTTAACTGGTGGAGTTAGCATACTTCCCCAATTAGCTGGAACATTCAGCATTTAAGTTTCTCTCTGTTCAAAATAAATGGTCAATCAATTTTAGATTTTAGATAGACGATTTTAGATTGGTTTCGCCCACAAGGGGCGCGGCATAAACCGAAAAACCTCAATCCCAAATCCAAAATTCAAAATCTAAAATTACTAGTCAATGCTGGTGTGTCAATTCAAGCCGCACTCAATACTTACTACGTGTAATTTATATACTTGTCAGGTAAATTGTCTAGTAACATTACTCACAATTCAAGTAGTGAATTTGTATGCCAGACCGCAACTGGATTTGATGTGTTGACAATTATCAAATAACGATATTCTAGGAACGTGAAGATATGTGAATTAATCAAATATGCTAGATACACCAGAGAGCAACCAAGAACCATTATTACTCATAATCATCCGGCTACTCCGGTGGCATAAACCAGAAGGCAGGTTAATTTTGATGATTCCTGCATTATGGGCTGTGTTTTTGGCAGCTGCTGGTAAACCACCCTTACCTCTAGTGGGTGTAATTATATTAGGTACTCTTGCCACCAGTGCGGCAGGATGTGTAGTTAATGATTTATGGGATCGGGATATAGACCCCCAAGTAGAGAGAACACGCGATCGCCCTCTTGCCTCTCGCGCCCTTTCCGTTAAAGTTGGGATAGTTGTGGGGATAATTGCCCTAGCCTGTGCAGCAGTTCTCGCTTTTTATCTTAACCCCTTGAGCTTCTGGTTGTCGGTGGCAGCAGTACCTGTAATTTTACTTTATCCAGGAGCAAAGCGAGTGTTTCCTGTACCGCAACTGGTACTTTCCATCGCTTGGGGTTTTGCGGTTTTAATTAGCTGGAGTGCAGTCACAGCCAACATTTCTACACCAACTTGGCTACTTTGGGGCGCTACTTTACTTTGGACTTTGGGATTTGATACAGTTTACGCCATGAGCGATCAAGAAGATGATCAACGTATCGGTGTCAATTCTAGCGCCCTATTTTTTGGTAAATACGCCCCCACCGCTATTGGAATTTTCTTTGCTGGTACTATCATTCTCCTGGCTGGAGTTGGTGTCTTAGTTCATCTTCACACCGCTTTCTGGATTACCTTAGCTATTGCGGCTTTAGGTTGGTTTTGGCAATCTCTGCGGTTGAAACAGCCAGAACTACCTAACCCTGTTTATGGTGAAATGTTTCGTCAAAATGTCTGGATTGGATTTTTGATTTTAGCAGGAATGATTAGTGGTTCCTTTTAACAAATGTTGGACGTTTAAATCCCTCTTCCAAAACTTAAGTAAACATCTTAGGGTGGGTTAGAGACAACGTAACCCTTAAGTAAATATTGTAGGGTGGGTTAGAGACAACGTAACCCACCAATTACCAATTTCAGTGTTTTATCGGCAAAGTAATTACAAACTCTGCCCCTTATAGCCATTCCCATGCTAGTGAGGTACAAAGTTTTTTCGTTTTAGGGAACAGGGAACTCTTAACAGGGAACAGTGAATAAATTGGTGTGTACTTCATTAGACTGGGAAACGCTATATACATCTACCGAATTAATTGAATATCTCTGAGGCTAGATTCAAAATTATCAGGACTACAGTTTGATTAGTAGGAATATTAATCTACAACCTAGATTTACCCAACTAAATGCAGCAATCTTTTCTTGCTACAATCGCTACAGTCAGTTTATTTTCTGCTGGTAGTTTGACTGTATTTGCTGGCAGTTTTCTCCTCACAAAAGCTTCTAGTAATACAGCAAAAACGCAAATAGTTACTGATACATCACGCTATCAAGAAATTCGCAATCACAAGTGGGCTGACCTAGACAAAATCAAACATTTTCCAGTAGAGATTCCTGTTGATGCTAAAATTGTGCATATGGCTTACTCTCCTGAATCTGTTCAAGGTAGTAGTTTTTTGCAAGTTCGTTTAAAAGAACCTTCTGAAAAGATTCAAAAATTGCTTTCACAATACAGTAAAAGTGCTGTACGCGAATATCGTGGAGGTGACACAAATGAGCATAGCAATAAACCTAATGGCCTACCAACAACTTTTTTTTATACAGGTGATTCTGCAACTGAAGCCTTTCCTCAGACTTATCAAATATTCGTATTAAAAGCACAAAATCAAGGTCAACCCGGCTTTAAATGGAATCATGGTAATAGTTATGGAGTCGCAATTGATAGTTCTGCATCAGAAATTGTCTACTGGGTAGAGAAGTGGTAAGCTGTATTATTTAACCCACATCCACTATGCAAAAAACTTTATTTCATCTCGCTTTTCCTGTCATCGATATCCCCCAAACTAAAGTATTTTATGTTGATGGTTTGGGTTGTATTCCCGGACGGCAAACCTCCCAGGCTTTGATTCTTAATCTTTATGGACATCAATTAGTAGCACACGTGACAAAAGAACCTCTAACACCTCAGAAAAATATTTATCCTCGACATTTTGGGATAATTTTTACTGATGAACAAGATTGGCAGGAATTACTAGAAAAGGCACAAATCAAACAGCTAATTTTTAGAGAAGAACCGAAAAGCCGCTTTATTGGTTCTCCTCTCGAACATCACACTTTCTTTTTAGAAGATCCTTTTTATAACTTAATGGAATTTAAGTATTATCGACATTCAGAGGCGATTTTTGAGAATTCTGAACATAACCTGATTGGGGATAGGGTGTAATTGGTTCTACCAATGCTGCTGATACTTTTTCTAAAGTCCGAGAATCTGTTAACATCCAAGGGTGAAATACAACTGGTAAAATAACTTCCTTACCTAATGGTATTTGCGAACTTTTAGCAGGTACAATCATCAAATCATAAGGTGTCCACATAGATGTAAAGTTCAACTGCTTTAACATCTCGACATCAGAATTTAAATCCTGAAGAAAAGAATTGTTAGGACGCATTTGCATACAACCAGGAAGCCAAGAACCATAAGCTACCACAGTTCCCTGATGAGGTGATGAAATAGTTATAAACCGCTTCACATTATTTATTCCCCCCAATCTTTGAACATAATAACGGCTAACAATTCCACCCATACTAAAACCTATCAAGTCTATTGCTTGTTCTGGTTCAAAGGTCGCAGTAACATAATCAGCTACTTGCTGTGCTAATTGATCCAAAACTACCGCACCATTATTAGGTAATAAATCCAGGGTATGTACAGACCAACCCCTTTGTCTGAGATAAAGCGCCATTTTATTGAAAACTGCACTAGTGTCATTCAGACCATGTACTAATAAAACAGGATGACGTTGTCGCTGTTCAGTATTCATAGATTTTCTGATATCTCAACTCTGTAGAAAATCTAACCGAGTATCATTTTCAGCCGCCACCAAGTTATGACAGTTTTTTTAGCTCACCAGTTATTGTAAATTTTTGTTAAGTGAAGTCTCAGAATCTTGCTCCTAGTGACAGTAAAATTTAATAATTAATTCGCGGTCTTCAGAGATTGTTAGTAGTTGTCATGAGCAGAAACCCCTAGTACACAACGGCGTAAATCAACCAACCATTAAAAATTCTGGAAAAGCTGATACAATCTGCTTTTTTAATTTTTAATTGTTAATTTTTAATTCCGAGAAAGCAGTACTAATGCTTATTACCAGAAACAACTAGCTCAACAAAATGTAACACTATGCTGTAATAATTAATAATTACGGTGATATTGCCAGATTTTAAAAACAGGAGAAATTGTCATGTTTGGGTTTATCAAAAATTTAATTGGTGGAATTTTGGGTTTAATCACTGGGCTGTTTCGCAAAAAAGATAACGGTTACTACTTAGAACTAAAAGATGAAGCAACTGAAACCAAACCAGCACCAGTTAAGCCAGTAGCAGCAACTGTAACAACCTCTGCACCAGCAGCAAAAGCTAAACCTGCTAAAGCAAAAATCTCCAAAGCAGAACCTGCTAAAGCAAAAACCCCTAAAGCAGAACCTGCTAAACCAGTAGTTCCCACGGAAACAACCTTTGCACCTAAGTATCTAGTTCCTTCAGCTTCTAATGTTCGTCGTCGTCCAGGCGCAAACATGAATGTCTTTCTAGATATGGCTAGTCAGGTGAAAACTCCTGGGTAATTGAGCATTAGTATAGCTATAGAAAAGTAGAGATGTTGTATACAATGTCTCTACCAAATTTATTATTTTTTCAATCCATTTTTTAGAAAAATAATTCCGCTGTATAACTGAAATGCTGAATCCCAATTACTCTTTTCTCTCTGAAATAAGTCAACGTGGGAGGGAATTTGATTCAGCACATCTGTTTGATCTAAAACTTTTTCCGCGAAAGACTTAAAATCTGACCAAGCCTTAACTTGTGGTGTTTGTTGTTCAACCCAATTTATTAAACCATTCCAATTAATTCTCATGGTGTTTTGACTGACTTGGGGAGTAATTTCTAAACCTTGCTGAAATTCATAACCTTGGTCATAAATTCTTAAAATGCTACGTCTTGCTGGTAAGTGTAAATCACAGAATTGGGCATAATCTTGAGTTTGGATTTTGCGTTCTAGTTGACGACGAGCATTAACATCTACAACTTGCTCAAAAATTGGCAATAATCCTATAACCCTAGCTGTCACTTCTGACCAATCAAAATTAAGGGAACCAATTTGGTTTGCTGTATTGTGACAAACGACAGTGGGTTTGGGTTGAGATTCCGAGAAATATTTAACTTGAAATACTTGAATTTGTTGAATTTGTGGGATTCTTAACCAGAAGCAAGGAATTCCAGCCTGTTGTAATAGTCTTCCATAAAATTCAAGTTCGCCTACTTTTCCGGTGCGGTAAATTCTCCAACTACGACTTGGTAGTATTAGTCTGGCTGTGTAGGAGTCTACCTGCATAATTTGGGCAAATTTCTGGGCGGCTGTAACTTTTAGTTCGTTACTAATTGGTTCTAAAACTAATATTCCCGGTTCGGTGCTAGTGGGTTTCTCTGTCGCTTGAGAAATAGCTCTTTGTCTTTCTTCTTGCTTAACTTCTTCTAACCGCTGTAAACCTTGCCGTGCTTGTGACAAAATTTTGTTATGGGTGGTTAGCCGTAGTAGTTGTCGATAAATTTTTTCCGCTCGCTGACGTTCTCCAGAAACTTCATGTAAGCGTCCTAGATAAAATTGTACCCAAGGATTTTCTGGTGATTCTTTGAGTAGATGTTTAATTAATTTAGCGGCTGTATTATAATCTTTGCGTTCAAAGGCGGCGATAACTTCTTCGAGCATGACTAACCTTTAATTCACTGGGAAGAATATTTCACTTCAAGACGTAAGGAGAAGCGATACGCTTTTACGTGAGATATACCTGAGATATATCATTTATACTTCACAAGTAGCAGCAATTAACGATATGGCGACAATTGGGGCGGTGACTGCTCGCAAAATCCGATTTCCTAGGGAAACAGGTTGAAATCCCGCTGTTACAGCTATCTCAATTTCTTTGTCTGTCCATCCTCCTTCAGGGCCTGTCGCAATTATAATTTCACCAGATAATATATTCATAATTTGGTTTAAATGTGGATAATCACCACGAGCTTCACAAATATAACGGTGATTTATTTTATATTCATTGATGGCATTGCTAAAAGCTACAGGCTCTAAAATCGTGGGAACAAAAGCCCGTTCTGATTGTTCAGCGGCTTCTGCGGCAATGCGTCGCCAGCGTTCTAGTTTTTGTGGACTGGGATTTAATAAGGTGCGATCGCTCAAAATCGGTAGAATACAAGTTACTCCTAACTCTGTACAACAGCGAATCACATCATCAAAGCCATTTCCTTTCGGTAAAGCCATCATTAAAGTGATAGATACAGGTAACTCTGTTTTCACCGCAAGTAATTCTAAAATCTCCCCTTGTTCTCCTGTTAACTGTGCTAACCACCATTTCCCGATTCCATCCATAGCAATAAATTTATCACCATCCCGCAACCGTAATACCCGCAATAAATAGTGCTGTTGTTGGGGTGTTAATAAAAGCTGGGTTTCTTGAAGTTGGGAAGGATTAACAGTGATGCGTTGGAGTTGAGACATGATGATTTTAGATTGGGGATTTTAAATTTGGGATTGGATCTAAAATCAAATTTTTGTTGATTAACCTTTCTTAAATTAACACTGATTGATAAATGGTTTTTCACTCCAAGATTTAAGACGATAGCCCATACCGTGCATGGTTTCAATAAAATCTTCAGGTGCGCCGACTGCTTTGAGTTTCTGTCGTACACTTCTGAGATGAACTTTTACAGTATGTTCATCAGGAGATGTTTCCGTTCTCCAAATATGTTCAATTATCAGGCTGCGACTCAGGACTCGTCTACCATTTCGCAGTAGCAATTCCATTAAACTGTATTCTTTGGGTGTGAAATGAACAGGATTACCATCGTAACTTACCTCATAAGTACTGGGGTTGAGTTGCAGATTTCCCCATTCTAGAATGGGAGGGGAAACTGTGTTCCCTCGGCGCAACAAAGCACGAATTCGAGCAAACAATTCGCCCAAGTCAACAGGTTTAATGATATAGTCATCTGCTCCGGCATCTAAGCCCGTGATTTTCTGGCTGATTGTATCACAGGCGGTGATCATCAACACAGGCATTTTATAGCCATGCGATCGCAATCGATGGCACAGAGTAATACCATCAATTTCCGGTAACATCAGATCCAACAGCAGCAGGTCATAGTTTAGAGCTTTGGTACAATCCCAACCTGCTTCTCCATCTGTGGCAATATCAACAACATAAAGCTGGTCTGTGAGTGCCTCTGCCAGCGTTTCAGCCAAACGAATATCGTCTTCAACTAAAAGAATCCTCATCGGAGTAGATGACTAGAGAGCAAATCTTAATCATAACTTTACAGGAAAAGGGCTGGGTTTATTGGTCAGTAAATTAGGACATTTTAGCCATAAAAGCCGCAAAAAGCGGAACTTTGAGGATGTGAGTCAGAAAATACTTCTTCTAAATCTGCAATACTTCTTAACAAATTCAATTGCGAATTGTAACGATTTTAGTTTTTATACTAATCTTTCCGATTTATTTACAATTTTCTTACCTATTTATTTACACCAGACCCCTTAATCTTCTAAATCAAGGCGGGTAAAGGAAATGTCTAGTTTCCAAAACCTAAAAATTTAGGAGAAATTGAAGATGCTTGATGCTTTTTCTAGAGTGGTTGAACAAAGCGATCGCCAAGGCGCATATTTGAGCGATGATCAAATTAACGCTCTCTCTGCTATGGTTGCAGACAGTAACAAACGGTTAGATGTAGTAAACCGTTTAACCAGCAACGCTTCCGCAATTACAGCCAATGCTTATCGGGCATTAGTAGCTGAACAACCTAACGTATTTGGTCCTGGCGGCGCTTGTTTCCACCACCGCAACCAAGCAGCTTGTATTCGTGACTTAGGCTTCATTTTACGTTATGTCACCTATTCCGTAGCTACTGGAGATGCCAGCACTATGGATGATCGTTGTTTGAACGGTTTGCGCGAAACCTATCAAGCATTAGGAACACCAGGTGCTACCGTTGCTTCCGGCATTGGTAAAATGAAAGATGCAGCGATCGCTATTGCTAATGACAGCAATGGTATTACCCGTGGTGATTGCAGCAACTTGATGTCTGAAGTAGCTAGTTACTTTGATCGTGCAGCAGCAGCAGTTGCTTAATTTTAAATTGAATTTTGATTTGATCATCAATAATACATTTTCAGGAGAATTTTAACCATGAAGACCCCTCTAACCGAGGCTATTGCTGCTGCTGATTCTCGTGGCGCATACTTAGGAAACACTGAAGTACAATCTCTTTTCGGTCGTTTTAGCCGCGCTCAAGCTGGATTAAATGCTGCTAAAGCCTTTAACCAAAACGGTCAAGCATGGGCAGAAGCTGCTGCTAACCACG
Organism: Anabaena sp. PCC 7108; assembly: GCF_000332135.1. Taxonomy (NCBI): domain Bacteria; kingdom Bacillati; phylum Cyanobacteriota; class Cyanophyceae; order Nostocales; family Nostocaceae; genus Anabaena; species Anabaena sp. PCC 7108. The sequence goes on along the minus strand of NZ_KB235896.1, from coordinate 3,868,194 downwards.
TGTACAAAAAATTCCCCTACACCACCCAAATGCAGGGTTCTCAGTACGCTTCCACCCCCGAAGGTAAATCAAAATGCGTTCGTGACATCAGCCATTACCTCCGCACCATCAGCTATTGCTGTGTGGTTGGTGGCACAGGACCACTAGATGAGTATGTAGTTGCCGGTGTAAAAGAATTTAATGCTGCTTTGGGTTTATCTCCCAGTTGGTATGTAGCCGCATTGGAATTTGTCCGTGACAACAACGGCCTATCAGGTGATGTCGCTGGAGAAGCTAACATTTACCTCAACTATGCTATCAACGCATTGAGCTAAAAATTTACAAGTTAAACCAGTAAGGGGAAAGGGAAAAATACTTTCTTTTCCCCTTATTTGATCATAAGGAGTTAAAACCATGACCCTTTCAATGGAACAAAGGTTAGGCATCAGTGCGGTTTTAGACACAAAAATCGAACTACGCCTTAATTACAGCGAAGACGAATTACAACAGATATTTAAAGCCACTTACGAACACGTATTTGGACGTGAAAGAGTTTATATTGGCGGAACTTTTGCTAATGCAGAATCAATGCTTCGCAATGGACAAATTAGTGTACGCCAATTTGTGCAAACATTAGCAAAATCAGAATTTTACAAAGAGCGATTTTTTTATAACAACTCCCAAATTCGCTTCATTGAACTGAATTATAAGCACTTGTTAGGACGCGCTCCCTACGATCAGTCAGAAATTGCTTATCATACCGATATCTATGCTTCCCAAGGCTACGATGCAGAAATAGACTCTTACATCGACAGTGTAGAATACACCAGCGCCTTTGGTGATAATACAGTTCCCTACTTCCGTGGTTTTAAGTCAATTCCTGGCATGAAACAAGTAGGATTCAACCGCTTGTTTACACTATATCGGGGTAATGGTAACAGCGATAATGCTGGCTCAAAAACCCCCCGCTTAAGACAACAACTGGCAATGAATTTGCCTAATACTATTGTTCCTCCTACCACATATATTAGATCTGCATCTGCTATTGGTGGTGGACAATTAAATAGTTCCTCCGCTCGCGGAGACAACCGGATGTATGTGATGGAAGTCATCGCTGGTGGTGTTGGTACAAAAGTAGCAGTACGTCGTAGCCGTCAAGTTTACACCGTATCCTTTGATCAACTCTCCCAAAAATATCAGCAAATTCACAAACAAGGCGGCAAAATTATCAGCGTCAAGCCATTGTAAAAGTGCTGGATAGACAGGATGAACTAATCATCTTCAAATTCATCCTGTTCATCCTGTTCATCCTTTAATCCTGTAAATCCTGATTCTCAAATGGTTACTACTTCTCCTACTGAACCCATTCTCTCACCTGAAACTGCTATCGCATCCTTAGATAACGAGGATAATCAAATTAGATATTACGCTGCTTGGTGGTTAGGAAAACATCAAATTCAATCAGCCTGTGCAGCACTTTGTCATCAACTTCAAGATGTCCGTTATCGCACAGTCCAAGGTGGCTATCCCTTACGTCGTCAAGCTGCGCGTGCTTTAGGACAACTCAAAAATATTCAAGCAGTACCCGCATTACTAGATGCCCTAAACTGTGATGAAGATCAACAATTGCGCGAAGTTGTCATTGAGGCTTTAGGGAAAATTGGCGATTCCACTGCTGCTTTTCCCCTATTAAAACTTTTGCAATCTGGTAAATCCCAACCCTACGAAGCTTTAATTGAAGCCTTGGGAGAATTGCGGGTAATAGAAGCACGTCCTTTGGTTGAGCCATTTTTACAGCATTCCTCAGAACGAGTTCAATGTGCTGCGGCTCGTTATCTTTATCTCATCACCCAAAAACCGGAATATTTAGAACGCATTATTGAAAATCTTAACCATGAAAATCCCTATTTGCGCTGGGCTGCGGCTTTTGATTTAGGGGCAATTGGTCACATACAAGCGGCTGAAGCAATTGTGCAAGCAAAAGTTGGTAATAGTCTTAAGTTGTTAAACCTGAAACGTATTTTAGAAACAGTATTAGAAAGCGATAAATCAGAGTTTGAAAAACAACAAGCAACACAAAATCTATTTCAAATAATTGATCAACTTTTAATCCAACTTTAAATAATTAATAATTCTCATTACCAAACCTCACAGATATGATAAATGTACAAACAGACATAACATTAGATCAACTTGCATTCCTAAGTCTGGAATCTTTGATTGAGGCTTATCACATTTGCCCAAATCAGAATATACAGGCACGAATTATCAGCATTCTTGCCGAACTTGGTGATGATTTGGCTTTAGATTTGCTAGTGGATGTAGTAGGTGTAGAAGTTGCTAATCACTGCCAAGGAAATGTGCGTCGTGTGGCGGCTAGGGGCTTAGAACAGATGGTGATTTCCACTACTGACTCTGAAAAAAGACAAAAGGCAATTGATAAGCTTTCTTGGGCTTTATTAAATGCTGAAGATTGGGCGTTGCGTTATGCGGCGGCGGTTTCTTTGGGAGGAATTGCGACAAAGGAAATTAATACTATCCTTTACCAAGCTATGACGGAAGAATCAGACCAGGTAGTTAAAGAAAGGATTCGGATGATTTTGAATATGTAAATAGGGTAAAATTCATTAAGGTGTTCTACGAGATTTGCGATGTTTACAGCCAGCGAAGAGATCGCACTAATCACTCTCAATAGGACATATTTTGTGATGTTTCTCGTACCAAACTGCGAAAAAATGATGTTGCACTCTAACTCCCCAGATTCTTCTGCTTGTACCCGATCTTAATCTAAACAATTCTTCAAATTGTGAACTTGTTTCAATATCTTTCCAATGATCTTTCCAACGTTCTTGAGCTTCTTCGCAAATGGAATTTAAAGCTTGAGACTTATTTACTATCTTTCGATAGTTTGATGCACCGTTATATGTTTGAGTTTCAACCTCTTTCCATGAATTGTTATTCAAAGACTGAAGATGACTTTTTATGTTATCTAAGTATTCTTCTTTTTCCCCCTTCCTTGCTTCGCCCCAACTCCATACACCTTCCAAATCAGCTTTTGATACACACCATGAAAAATAATGGTTGTTATAATCATTAGCATTAACACTTCTTGGTATTTTTGTTAAGTCAGGTTTCCCTGTAACCCGAACTAACTTACTTGACACTTCAATATTTTGTGCCAATCTAACTTTTTTGTCTTTTTCTTTTGATTTTTTCTCATCTTGTCGCTTAATTCGCTCTTCTTTTTTACTCATCTGATTCTGGTTCATTCCAAATTCCAGAATGATATTCAAAAATTGCATCTCTAGTTATTTCATTATTACAGATTGCCATAGCTGGTAAATCACCTCTTGCATTTATCCAAGGATCTTCTTGGTGATTAATGTCACTAAGTTGCTGTGCTGTATAATCCCCATAAAAATCTAAGACCTTATCAATATTCTCTTTTTCGCTATCTGTCAGCGCATTGCTATTCCCTTCTGTAAAAGATTCCTTATTAACCTTAAACTTACCTTTATGAAGGTTATATAAATCTCGAACTACTGCTCCGTTAGCCCAAGCCTCAATTCTTTCTTCAAACAACTCAGACTCATCCCATACTAAATTCCATGCTTGACTATAATAGACAAGCTTTTGAAGTTTCATTGATGTAATTTCACCTTGTTTTTCAAGGATATAACGAGCAACATCAAATACTGTAGCCATATTAGTTCCTCAAACAAACTACTATTATCGTTGATAATAAAATTAAATTTCGACTTTATATAAGCTCTATACAAGTCATATTAAAGTTTACTACTTGGATAAGTCTATTATAACTGGAAATTATAATATCACTGTATAGTACAAAGTTACCATAAATAACTAGTATATGTCAAGCCCTTCTTACTCACACGATTTTCATAACACATCCTTATGCTCAATCTATTCGGTGTTGCAATTGGATTATTTATCATCACCCTGTTCACAACTTACTACCTTCTACAACGACAAATAACTCAACGACAACAAGCAGAAAATATCCTCCGACAGCAAACAGAAAGAGAACGTCTAGTTAGTCAAATAGCTCACCAAATTCGTAAATCTCTGAATTTAGATGAAGTTCTAGTCACCACAGTTGCAGAGGTAAAACAGTTTCTCCAAGCTGACAGAGTGCTGATTTATCGGCTTTGGGAAGACGGAACTGGTAGCGCGATTACCGAAACAGTATCACCTGATTATCCTTGTATTTTGGGAGAAACATTTCCGGCAGAAGTCTTTCCTAAAGAATATCATCAAGCCTACACTCAAGGAAAAACCCGTGCTATTACTGATATTAATCAAAGCGATGTAGATTCATGTTTAGCAGAATTTGTGAAACAGTTTGGTGTGAAAGCTAAATTGGTAGTACCAATATTGCAAGAAGTTCGGGAAGTTGTTCCCCATTCTCAACCTTATCTTTGGGGTTTGTTGATTGCTCACCAATGTAGTCATACCCGTGAATGGCAACCTTGGGAAGTTGAATTGATGGTACAATTAGCGAATCAAGTTGCGATCGCAATTCAACAGTCAGAACTCTACGAACAATTACAAGAACTGAATATAGAACTAGAAAACCGAGTCCAACGACGCACAGAAGAACTAGCTAAAACCAATAATTCTTTACGAGCAGAAATTGCTGAACGCAAACGGACTGAAGTTGCTTTAAATCACACTAATCAAACCCTTCAATCTCTGATTGCTGCTTCACCCCGTGCTATTTTTACCCTAGATTTAAACAACAATGTCAAAATCTGGAATCCAGCAGCCGAAAGGATGTTTGGTTGGACTGAAATAGAAATATTAGATCAGCCGAACCCTATCATGTCTGAAGATTTGGAAGAATATAAAAAAATTAAACAAAATGTTGCTGAAGGTATCACACCTCCTAGTTTAGAAGTAAGCAGATATAAAAAAGATGGTTCATTAATTGATATTGTATTTTCAGCCGCTCCTCTTCGCAATAGTATGGGAATAATTAGCGGTATAGTAGCAGTTGTCGCTGACATTACAGAAAGAAATCGCATTAGTAAAGCATTACGAAGAAGTGAAGAAAGATTTCGCTCACTAATCGAAAATGCCCTAGATGTTATTACTATTCTCGATACAGATGGAACTATTCAATATATTAGTCCATCGGTAGAAAAAGTCTTAGGTTATCAATCTGCTAATTTGATTCATCAAAACTTTTTTGCATCTATTCATCCTGATGATTTCGTAACAACTTGTTATCACATTACCAATGCCATTAAAAATCCTGATGTTCCCTTACCTGTAGAATTTCGCTATCGTCATGAAGATGGTTCTTGGCGAACTTTAGAAGCTATTAGTCAGAAATTTGTTGATGATTCTGAACTAACGTGCATTGTTGTTAATTCTCGTGATATTACCGAACGCAAACGATTAGAAGAAGTACGATTAGCATTGGAAAAAGAAAAAGAATTAAGCTCTATGAAAATTCGTTTTTTTTCAATGGCATCTCATGAATTTAGGACACCATTAAGTGTTACCTTAGCAGCTGCTCAGTTGCTAGAAAATTCTCCCCATGCTTGGCAAGATGACCAAAAAAGAACTCGCAATTTACACCGCATTCAAGATTCTGTAAAAAATATGGTGCAGCTTCTTGATGATATTTTAACCATCAATCGAGCCGAAACTGGCAACTTGGAATTTAACCCTAAATATCTAGATTTAGAACAATTTTCACGTCAATTTGTTGAAGAAATACGTCTGAGTGATGCCTCTCGACATAAACTTACTTTTATTTGTGAAGGCAACTGGGAAAAAGCATATTTAGATGAAAAATTATTGCGTTCAATTTTAGGAAATCTGTTATCAAATGCTATTAAATATTCTCCAGAAAATACTTCAGTTGATTTTTCTCTTATTTTTGAGAAACAAGAAGTAATAATTAAAATTTCTGATCAAGGAATTGGCATTCCTGTAACTGATCAAAATCAATTATTTGAACCGTTTCATCGAGGTAAAAATGTTCGTAATATTCCCGGTACAGGATTAGGTTTGGTGGTTGTTCAAAAATGCGTAGATTTACACGGAGGTAGTTTAAAAATTGTCAGTGATTCCGGTAATGGTACAACAGTCACTGTTATATTGCCTATGGTATAGTTGACCTCTCATATCTGTAGCCGCTGGAATTCTTGAATCTAAGATATATAGCCTTAGTCAGGCTTTTACGAGCAAGAAAGTCTCTACAAGGTAGGGCGAACGCATATTTAAAGAAAGGCCGATGTCTAAAATCTGTTTTTGGATGTTATACTTTTTGGAAAGTATAGATATTAGCATTATGAACATCAGTGTGAGCATCAAAAATCTTGTGTTTAGAAATTTTCTGTTTATAGTCACATCTTGTATAGGTATGGCTGTATTTTCCACACAAGTCTTAGCTGAGGACAAGACACCACATTGGAGTTATGGTGGTGCAGGTAATCCTACTCAATGGGGACAACTAAATAGTGAATTTTCTCTGTGTGAACTAGGAAGAGATCAATCTCCCATTAATATTAATGATGCTGTCAAGGGAAGTCCTGCAAATATTGAGTTTAACTATAAACCAACACCGTTATCAGTTGTTAATAATGGTAATACTATCCAAGTAAATTACCAACCAGGTAGCACTATTAAAATCAATGGTGAAGAATATGAACTGCTTCAGTTTCATTTTCACACACCAAGTGAACATACTATTAATGGTAAAGCTTCGGCGCTGGAAATGCACTTGGTACACCGCAATGCTAAAAAGCAATTAGCAGTTGTGGGAATAATGATGGAAAAAGGTGCAGCTAATCAATTAATTGAGCAGATTTGGCAACATATTCCCACGGTAGGAAAAACCAATATTGTCAAAAGTTCGATGATTAATGCTGCCAATTTATTACCTAATAATAAAACTTTTTTCAGCTACAGTGGCTCACTAACTACACCACCATGTAGTGAAAGTGTAAAATGGAATGTATTAACAAAACCAATTCAGGTTTCAGAAGAACAGATTGAAGCTTTCCAAAGTTTATATCAAGTGAATGCCCGGCCAGTACAACCTGTAAATGGTAGAAGAATTGAATTTCACGAACAATAAATACTCAATTCTTTAAAAAACTAATCAACCACATCCAGATTCAGACTATTCTCCAGATCCCCGACTTCTAACAATATTTTCTCATCAAACTATGAATTTCTTACAGAAGTCGGGGATCTAAACCTTTGACAAAAATCATAACTTCTATTATCCTTATGTTATGAGTGAGAAAGTGTGCGCCAATATATAACGTATTCTCAACTTTCCAAGTTCTCAAAACACAACTTACACAAAAACCTTTTGTGTCTGAATCAGGATTTCCAGGATTTAAGGATTTTCAGGATGTGATTGAATGATGGTTTTTCGGGAAGTGGTGATTTTTTGTGTCTGAATCAGGATTTCCAGGATTTAAGGATTTTCAGGATGTGATTGAATGATGGTTTTTCGGGAAGTGGTGATTTTTGGAAGTTGGGATATTTTAAATAAAAATGTCGTTTTATGATGTTCTTTAGATGATTGGTTTATAGCATTTTCGCAATTACCAATTCCCCACCCTATAAATCCTGATTCAGACAAACGCATCAGGGAAATAATTACTATTCAAAATTTCTTCATTTTAAAGATTTACAGGATGCGATCGCAAATAATAATGTTAATAATTAGTAATAATTAAAAACCTGTTATATATAGGCGCACTCTTTTCCACCTCTAACATAGAGCATAAAACAAAATTTTCGTCTTGTCAAGTCTTAACCAAGATTTTACAGAAAATTTCCTCTCCCTTATTTTCTTCGTGTCCTTTGTGTCTTAATTGTAACGAACCGCAGAGGACACAGAGTTTTAGAGATGTTTGCTGTAAGTTATTAGGACTTACGCATTGACAAGATTCCTCAAATATGTAATATGAATTATATTTCTTGTAGGGTGCGTCAGACACGATATTTTCACAAAAAACAGATTCTCTCTATCTGACGCACCTTACTCAATAAGTTATTCCCAAAGGCGAAAACGACGCAATTTCGTTCATTCACATCATGGCAGATTCGTACAGTGCGTAAGTCCTAGTTATGTAAGATTTAACATTGCTTGTAAATCTCACGCAAAAACTAAAAACTTTGCGTCTTAGCGCCTTTGCGTGAGAATATCCTATAGACTTTGGAAATACTTATCCAAAGCTTCATGTACCAAATCAGTCATAGGCCGATCTTGTTTTTCAGCCGTTTCTTTTAGATGTAAATAAACATCATCACGCAAGCTCACCCGATGACGTGATTTACCACTACTGGTAGGAGTTCCAGGTGTATAGGTATCTGAAAATTCGCGGATAGCATCAAAACCAATTCTGTCGCAAAAATCACCAAAAACCTCTTTACCTTTCCGTGATTTCTTAAAAAAGACAAAAATCGGCTCTAAAAAGCTTTCTATATCATTGTCATGCAGCTTTTCAATGATAGGTTGCGCCAAGCGTGTTTGATCTGGTGAACCACCTAACCAAACTTGGTAAGATTCTGGTGCGCTACCCACAAAACCTAATTCTGCCATATAAGGACGAGCGCAACCGTTAGGGCAACCAGTCATCCTGACCACAAAATGGTCTTTTTGTAAACCTAATTTATCTAATAGGTTACGAATTCTTTCTAAAATTCCGGGAATTGCTCTTTCTGATTCTGTAATCGCTAAACCGCAGGTAGGTAAAGCGGGACAAGCCATAGCAAACCGTGTTAACGGTTCAATTTTACCAGGGTCAGAGACAACGCCGCGAATGTCTAAAATTTCTTGAATTGCTTCTTTGTTCTCTGGTGCAATGTCGTAAAAAATGACGTTGTGGTTGCCTGTGAGACGAATTGGTAAGTTAAATCTTTCCACAATTTCCCGCAAAGCGGTTTTGAGTTGAAAGGAACCTTCATCTTTTACCCGACCATTATCGATGGAAATTCCTAAAAATAGCTTACCGTCACCTTGTTCATTCCAGCCTAGATAATCTTGATATTTGAATTTGGGTAATTGTTTAAAAGGTTCGACTGCTTTACCAAAGTATTCTTCAACTTGAGTACGGAATTTGTCCACACCCCAATCATTGATTAAATATTTTAATCTGGCGTGACGACGGTCGGTGCGATCGCCATAATCTCTTTGAGTGGCAACAATGGCTTTAACTAAATCATAAACATCATCTTTGGCTACATAGCAAATTGGGTCGGCTATTCGCGCAAAAGTTTCTTCTTTATTGTGGGTTCTTCCTAAACCACCACCCGCAAAAACATTAAAACCTTGGAGTTCACCTTTTTTATTGGTCATCACTACCAAAGTCAAATCTTGGGAATACAAATCAACGGAATTATCACCGGGAACCGTGACGCAAACTTTAAATTTGCGGGGCATATAGTGAGTACCATAAATTGGTTCCTCATTATTATGGACAATAGTACCATGACCATTTCGTTCCCTGGCGGCTTTCACTTCTGGATGTTCTTCCGCGCTAATGGCTTTTTCACCATCTAACCAAATTTCATAATAAGCGCCGGTTTGGGGGGAGAGCAAATCAGCAATATTTTGGGCATATTCCCAAGCATACTGATATTCTGGGCGATTCTTAAATGGGGCAGGGGGAGCCATAACGTTGCGGTTGATGTCACCACAAGCACCCAAAGTTGAACCTAGATTTTTGACAATTGTAGCGATCGCATTCTTGAGATTCTTTTTCAAAATCCCATGTAGCTGAAAACCTTGGCGGGTAGTAGCTCTTAACGTATGATTACCATATTCATCAGCCAGCTTGTCTAAAGCCAAATAAAGCTCAGGGGGTACAAACCCACCCGGATTTTTTGTCCTTAGCATCATTTGGTAATCTTTTTCTTGTCCCTTAGCACGGTTATCACGGTTATCCTGTTGATAAGATCCGTGAAACTTCAGAATTTGTATGGCATCTTCACTAAAATGAGTTGTATCCTGAAGTATCTCAGTGGCTACAGGTTCACGCAAAAAATTACTATTTTCTTTGATACCTTCTACTTTGGAAGGTTTGCGGTTTGTGAGAGGGGAAGCAGCAGAGTTAACCATTACAGTAGTTATGTTTGTCAATAATGCATCAGTTAGAGCCGAATTAGCAATTTTACAGTACCTATTCAGCTATTAAAACACCGAAATTTCGGTCGTAATTATGAAGAATAATTTTATCTTAACACGGTAAAATGCTGGCTTTATCAGTGATCTAACACTGAACAAAACCAGCATGGCAGTAAATAGGTGTAATTAAACACGACATAGTTTTATTCTTACTTGTTGACATATAGAGATATCTATGATTGATGCCAACAGCAGCTATTAGATGGAATTGCACCAACTCACTGAGTTTATTGTATCAGTCTCAACCTTCAATTTTTTTCCTCCCTCCGAAAAAGTTAGTAGTTCAGGTAACTTTCTACTTAAAGCTATAGCCGATACCACCATTGATGCTAACAGCAGAAGCATCACTATTTTGGTAAGCACCTAATCCAACTTTGGCATTAGTGTAGACGAGGAAGTTTTTCCCTACTTCTGATTCTACCCCAGCACCAACAACTACAGCATCTCTATTACCCAAAGGTGTAGGTTTGCCATCTTTTTCAACAAAAGAATAACCACCAGTCAAAAAGGCATTTGTTTTATTAGCAATAGGAACGTCTACGGAAACTTCGGGAATGATAGCAGTTGTTTCATCGCCCCAAAGGACATTACCACGGGCAGAGAAAGGAGTATTTCCCAACTTCACTCTTCCTGTGATATTACCCCCCAAGGTAGCAGCATCACCGCTTTTTCCACCATTGGTAACACCAGCTGCCACACCAGCACCAATATAACTAGCATCAGTACCCTTTTGTGTTTCGGCAGATGCTTTGCCAGCGTTGAAAAATACAGGAGTAATTACTAAGGTAGATAAGGCAGAAATAGCGATAAAAGACTTGAGTAAGCTTTTCATAATCTTGACCACATTTTAGAAGTTTTACTGTTAAATTACAGGTCGAATATCCGGTAAAAATGTTCCAGATAATTTTTATATTTGCTGAAATCCTGGTTGCTATTGATGCAATCTATTGAGGATTAAGTGAGTCAGCAAATTTTTGCCCCCGTAGTTATAATTGCACAGCTATATCCTCTAATTCCAGATTTTAAATTTAAGTTTGGAAAATTTTGATTGAAATTGAATCATGCTAACATCAGCAAAAATATTGTCCGGGTTGATGCTCAAGACGCAAAGAGGAGGAGACGCGGAGACGCGGAGATGGGGTGACGCGGGGACGCGGAGATGGGGTGACGCGGAGATGGGGTGACGCGGAGAGTTTGTTTAATCAGCAATTAAGTAGATTAAAACCCTCTTTCTCCCTGCCCCCTGCCCCCTGCCTCCTGCCCCCTGCCCCAAAGAGCGATTTACATCTGCTTTAAAGCAGCGACAGAGAGTAAACCTGACCATCAATCAACAGTCGAGTGATACCTTTAGCTTGTAGATGAGTACTAGCCTTGTGTAACATTCTACTGTCGGGAACTTTAATCACGCGATCGCGCTTAGTAGAAAAGCGCTTGGCTACTCTGTGGTTATCAAATACTGGCAGCGTTTTTTGTTGAGTTTCAATGGTGGGAATTGGACCTAGGTCACCAAAATCCTTAAGTGGTCTGGTGATTAATTCCGCAGAGCGGTCAATGACCAAATAACAAGTTTTCGGCAAATGTGCCACCGACAATGGTAAAACTTGAACTGGTGCTTCCCCTGGTCTGCGTTTGGCCACTAAAGGTTGTACTTCCTCAAAGTCGTCGTCCTCAAAGTCTTCCTCGTCGTCCTCAAAATCCTCATCTAAATCGTCCAAATCATCAGACTCATCTAGCAAGTCCTCGTCAAAGATATCATCATCTATGGCGGTTACTACTGGATGTTCATCGTCTAGCACCAATTTAGGTAGACTGGGAATTTCTAGGGGCTTGGGTTCTGACAACTTGTGTCTGACGATTTCTATTTCCTTGACTACTGGTTTAGGTTTTTCCACCGCTGAGGAGCGTGTTTTCACCCTTCTAATAGCCGGAATTGGTTGAGTTCCTGGTTCGGACTCAGATACTTCTTCTATGACTGGCTGTTGTGGTTCAACCTTGGGAAACTCCAAGCTAGGGCTATGGCTGCTGAATGCTTCGGTTTCTAGTTCTGGTTGACTCAATAGAGGTAACTGCTCATAGCTTACCTGCGCTCTGCCTTCAGGGGTTCTAGCAGCACGTTTTAAAGAAACGAGGTATTCATACTCTTCTTCTGGTAAGGTACTTTTGAGCAGTCGGCTAATTGTTGAGTTGCTGACACCATACCGCTCTGCCAGAGTCGAGGTCGTTTCGGCAGTCTCTCTATATAACTTGAGAATTTCTTGTTTGTCAGAATCTGTTAATTTTCTCACGGTAGACACCAAATTTTGTTAAGTTCGTTTGCGTCCACTGGTACGTCGCTTGAGGCTCAATGATGCTTCGTATTCTAAAGCAGCGCCCATACCAAATAACACTCCACTAAAAACCCAAAATACTTCTAGGATGTCTCCACTTTGGTAATCGGGAAGATAATTAGTGGCGTATTTAAACCACATATCTGCAATGTATAGCGAAAATGCCGCCGCTGCAATCATTCTCCAGGATAGAGAAACTTTCCCTCCCCAGAAAGCCAGCAGCATAATTGTGGCGATAATTAACAGCAGCACATCACTAACTACATAAAACCAATTGAGAACAAAGGCTAGTTGCTCAACTATCGGCTCTAGTTCCACTGAAGGCGCTTTTGTTTGCGGAGAAATCAACCAGGCGACAAAACTGCCTAGCCCTCCAACTGACGCGACAATTAGCCATTGCCATTTTTCTAGATTGATTCGTCTGGAGAACAAAGCTAAAGCCATACCTATGCCTAGAAACAGATAGGTCATTACAAAAAACACATCCCCTAGCGATACTTCTGGGTCTTGCTTTAAGATTATTTCTGTATAACCGAAAAATATTCCTCCAATGAAATAGGCAAGCATACCTAAACCTATTAAAAGCCAAACCTTTCTACTACTGACAATTTGGCTACTCCGCCAGTTTCTTAAGCATAAGACACCTGCACCCAAGTAAGCCGCAGCTTCAAAAATATTTGTCCCCAACACATACCAATCTTCACGGATTTCTGTGTTATTTGGTCCGGGAATTTTAGCACTAAACAACAAAAAATATAGCAGCGCTAGTAAAGCCCAGCCCATGCTAACTAAGATGATGTTTTGAGTAGTAAAAATGGACTTGGAAGGGTATGAATTGTTGTAAGAGTTACTCATAGGTCTCAACTAAGTAAATGCACTCTAGCAATATTTTGGGCGTAATTGATTGTGTGATCAGGAGTTCACCTATCAGGTCTTACACAATTTAACACCGAAAGCAAGTGCTAATGGATGGTTCGTGATCAAATAATATCCATGCTAAGTTAGGTGGGCGTGAATATTTATTATGAGGGTAAGGCAGAAGGCAAGAGGGAAGAAGGTTTGAGCAAAGTTAATTTTTCTTCACATAGTTATGTTTAATTTTGCCTACTTACTGCCAAAGTTTACTTAGCGGAGATTGACTTAACCAACCGATAAACACTAATTGTTCTTCTTCTGGCATATCCTGTAATCGATCCTTTAATTGACGGGCAAAATTAGTATCACCAAAATATGTTTTTCCTAGTCGATGGAGTTCTTCCAGGAGAATAATCACATGAGTTTCTTGCCAAGAAGGCAATTTTGTCATTTGTGTAGGATCAACAGTTAGTAAGGATTTAACTGACTCTGAGGAAGATATCTGGGGAAATTGCTTTTGCTGTAGTATTCCTGTTATGTCTTTTTCAAACAAGCTGGCTTGCCGATTACCTAATAAATCCTCAATGTCTAGATAAACGGCTTGTAGCAATAAAATACTAGCTAAGGCTAAAATTTCCGTGTTGCTATGGCTACCAGTGTCATTGTCTATCTGTTCTAAGCGGATTTTACCCCAGACACTATAGCGTTCCGGTTCCTCAAGCAGCACACAGGCTTTACCACGATTGTCGGTAAGGGATCTCCATAAAGCTTTAGCTTCAATCTCTTGACTAGCTTTGAAGACACTTATCAGGCGAAAGGTTTGCCCTTGATAATGGAGGATCGGCACCTGCTGATCCCGCGTTGGGTGCTGAATACTTGATATTTCAACATCCTGGCGTTTGAGAATAAACATGGCACTAGCAAATAACTCCTCACAGGGGCTGTTTTGATAAGGGATATGTCATGGACTTGGGCAAGATTGCCAAAAGTATAATTATTTAGATTATGTTGAGGAAGAATTCGGCATTTGCCAAATGTTTTACCAGCATACGCCCTATGGGGCATCAGCGTTCATGGGCAAATTCCTCCTTGACATCACAATATATCCGAATATCTCATCTATTTCGTTTTTAGTGTACATCGACTGGCTAATGACTAGGATCTTACTCTTGATATTGTGAATTTTCCAACTTGATCTTGTTTATAATTAGGAAGATTAGATATAATGGTGTATGATGACTTTTTAAGAAAGCCAGACATTAGTCTTGGGCGCGTAGCTCAGTGGATAGAGCAATTGCCTTCTAAGCAATCGGTCGCAGGTTCGAGCCCTGCCGCGCTCGTTTTAACTCAATATCAACCCTCAAGGTCATAAGTAATAATATACTGAATTTGCTAATTGAGGGTTATTTTTGATGCATTAAATCACATAAGTGCGGATATGTCCGCTAATTCTTTTGGTGTATGCTTTAGATATTTTCATCCTAATAAGTATAAAAGCGTATTATTGTATTGAAATATGATTCCTAGTTGTTAGCCTGATACCAATTTACGATATTCTATTAATTCGATTTGAATTACCCGTGAACTTGTGATTAAAAACGATATTTGGATTACTGAAATGGCTCAAAAGGGGCTAATTTCGCCTTTTGAGCCGAGTTTAATACGTCATATTGGGGAATTACCCATAATTTCATTTGGTCTTAGCAGCTTTGGCTATGACATTAGACTATCACCCAACGATTTCCGTATTTTTAAGCATATTCCTGGTACAGTAGTCGATCCCAAGAATTTTAATCCTGAAAACTTGGAGCAAACAAAACTCCATACAGATGAAAATGGTAGTTACTTCATCCTTCCAGCACATTCCTATGGACTTGGGGTTGCTCTTGAAAGGCTAGAAATACCAAACAATATTACAGTAATTTGCATAGGTAAAAGCTCTTACGCAAGATGTGGTATAATTGCGAACGTAACTCCTGCGGAGGCAGCTTGGCGCGGTTACTTGACCTTAGAATTATCCAATGCTTCTAGTGCTGACTGTCGCATTTATGCCAATGAAGGCATAGTACAGTTAATGTTTTTAGAAGGAGCGCCCTGTGCTGTGAATTACGAAGCACGTCAGGGTAAGTATCAAGACCAGTTAGGTGTTGTAACTCTAGCTAGGGTTTAAACACAAGAACAATAACATAGGCACTATATTTAAACCAGCACATGGAACATATTCTGAAAAAATAGCTTGTTTAAAGCTATATTCTGTATCTATGCTGGTTATAAAAACAATGACTTCAATCACATAAATTCAGGTCATCTTAACCGTCAAAAGAGAAATTATTGAGGTTTTTCTATATTTTCTTTAGGGTAAGTTTGTATTGTTTGAGTGCGTATAAATGATGATACTTGTGGTATCATTGTCATTAAAATTTGTAAGCTACTGAGAATCAATAGTATAATAGTAAATGTCGTTTGATTTGTGTCAATAAAATCCCTTATCTCACTCAAAAACCCTTTTTTATAGTTTCCTACAATTTTTTTAGCGTCTTTATCGTAAGGGATAACTCCTTCTTGGACATCAAGCACATAGATTGTACAAAAAGGGTCTCCTTTTTTAAGTTCAACAGTTCTTTTGCCTAAGTTAAAAACTGTGATGGAAAGTTTTCCACCATATCCAGGATCTATCTTTGATGAAGTATTGGATAAACCATCTTGTAAAAGAGATACTTTAGGAACTACATGACCAAATCTAGTTTTAGGAAATTTAAACTCTTCTTGTGTTTCAATAATTACTGCTGCTCCTGGTTGAAGAGATATTTTACCATTATCTAATAAATCATGTTTACCTGATTCTTTGTGATCTCTGTATTCACGTCCAACTCTTAAGTCATAAGTTGCATTGCTAGACTTTGTACTGAGAAGTTGCTTAGTATCCAGTTGTTTAGTATCAAGATTTTTTATCCAAATGACCTTACCTTCAGGTCCACCTGCTTTAGAATATTCATCTTCAGTTTCGACAACTGTTTTATTGCTACCATCCAATATGAATGGGATAACACTCATAAGTTTTACCAAATCAAAAATTACTGTCGACTAATTATACACTGAATTATAAGTTGTACCTCATTAGTTAGCAATTAGGTTACGCCAGGCTTGCCATTATATACTTAGATAACCATGCCAGAAGAAGAACCAATCTCAGACCCATTTTTGATACAACTATTAGAAGGGTATACTTTAACAGAAGTAGCTGAGATGGAAAAATATATGACCGAGTGGGATGCTGCTACTTATAGCAGTGTTGCTCAGAGTATATTAGACCATGCAGCAAGAAAAGATATTGACCCTTTAAAATATTTACGCAAAGCTCATAACTTTAATAAAAAAGGAGCTATCAGAGTTCCAAAAACTGGATATCGTGGAGATAGTTCAGCAGTATATCGTAAAGGTAATGAATATCTGATTATCAGACCAGACAAATATGGTAGCGAAAAGATAGTTACTTATGGAGTTAACGATGACTGAAGCAATTTTAAATGAGCAGGAATTGACTAAGAGAAATATTACTCAATTATTGTCACAATTGACAAATTTATATCAAAACACTCGCAGCGAAAGAAAAGAAATTGCTACTCAGTTTCCTCCAGAAGAAGAAGAGTTTTCACTGTTAGAAGAGATTGAACTTTTAACAGTAAATTTAAGAGGTTATGCCAGTCAAATTGCAGCTACAGGTGAAATAATTAATAAGGAGCAGGTAATTTCTCAATTACAAGCAATGCGAGTTTTTAGTGTGTACCCAATTGGAAATTTTTATTTTAAAAGTAATGGCAGGTATGAACGAACAAAAAACTATATCAGAATGTTGGATTACTTGCGATTGTTATTGTTAGAATATTTGCAGCATTGATCAAAGATACACAAACTCAGAAATAAACATAGTTTTATGAGATGGTAATTTTCAGTGAAATGGAGTGTTTTTATTGTGCGTAAATCCATAAACCACCAAAATAACATTAGACTAAAACTTACAGATAGACTCATCTTTAAAGAGACATTGTTTAGAGATAATTGGATTTTCCCAAAGGTTAAGATAAGTCAAATTAGTCAAATTCGACAAAGGTTTGATATCGCTGACTTGATTTTTCCAAAGGTTAAGATAATTCAATTTAGTCAATTTAGTCAAATTAGTCAAATTAGTCAAATTAGTCAGATTAGACAAAGGTTTAATATCGCTGATTTGATTTCTCCAAAGGTTAAGATAATTCAATTTAGTCAAATTAGACAATGGTTTGATATCGCTGATTTGATTTTCCGAAATGTGAATATGAGTCAAATTAGTCAGATTAGACAAAGGTTTAATATCGCTGATTTGATTTTCCGAAAGGTAAAGCAAATTCAAATTGCTTAGATTAGACAAAGGTTTGATATTGCTGATTTGATTTTTAAAAAGGTAAAGAAAATTCAATTTAGTCAAATTAGACAATGGTTGGATATCGCTGATTTGATTTCCCGCAAGGACAAGAGCAGTTAAATTAGTCAAATTAGACAATGGTTGGATATCGCTGATTTGATTTTTAAAAAGGGAAATACCAGTCAAATTGCTTAGATTAGACAAAGGTTTGATATCGCTGATTTGATTTTCCGAAAGGTCTAGAGTAGTTAAATTAGTCAGATTAGATAATGGTTGGATATCGCTGATTTGATTTCCCAAAAGTTTAAGTTCAGTCAATTTACTCAGAGTTTGATTAGCTTGACTACAATTTTGGGTGTTAGTAACTTTTAATAATGCTTCTACAGTTCGTCTCGTTTCTTGAGGTAAACTGGCTTTTTGTTGACACCATTCCTGAAATGTTTTGGGTGTTTTTTTAGGTGCAGCCGTTACTTTTGGGGTGTAAACTCCTAAAGTTAGGGTTAAAATGGTGGTAGCTGCTAGAGTTATTTTCATGATTTTATTTCAATTTTATTGGTTTATCCTGTTCATAAATAATCTGTTCTTTCATTAATAAAGCCATTTCTGCTTTTTGTAATTCTGACCCCAAATAAATCGCGTGTTCAACTTGTAACCCAGGACAATCTGCTACTATTTTCCGGGAAAGTTTATTTGCAGATTTACCGGAATAACAATTAACTACTTCTCCAGAACCAGGAGTTGTATGTTCTACAATAATAATATTATTCTGCACTGTAATAATAAAACTACCGGCAGGATCAAAATAGTCTCTTTGCTGACAAACTTGAGAATATTGAGATGAGATCACATTTTCGACATTTTCAAAACAATCATCATAAATATGGGCGCTTTGACTAATGGTAATTAATGAACCAATTTTTAAAGCATGATTAGATTTTTGAACAATAGAATTATAAATATATTTTTGTAATTCCCGTAATCCCATAGCATTTGCAGGCCATGCAGAAAACATATCATTACTGCGGAAAGTTGCTGTTAAAGATAATTCGTGATCAACTATTCTCACCCAAATATGATTTAGACAAGGTGGACTATCATCATCATCTTTACCAGCATCCCATAAAGACATGACTGCTCTTGCGGAATCAATATCAGCTACTAGTTTATCAATTACTTGTTGAATTTGATCGCGTCCAAACCAAGAACGTAAACGTTGCCCATAAGTGTATTTCACACCTTCTCGATTCGGTGCATCATCTAAAATTTGCGAAATATATTCTTCTAAAAAACTTCTATCAATTGGTAAATAATTCGGTTCAGGAAAATAGAAATCATCAGGTTCATCGGTGACAACTGCCATTAAATCTATTAATTCTTGCCATTTGCCATCATAACCAGTTGGTCTAATTGTTCCAGTTGTCTTAATGCGATGAATGATTTTTACCCAAGTTTCGGCTATGGTTTTACCTTCAATTCTGTGTCCATAGCGTGAACCTGGTAAAACTGTGGGTTCAACGGTAGCCATAGGAAATTCTAAAGGAAATCCCCAAGGATCAATTATTTCTTTTTGGGCGTAATGCTTAATTTGTGCAACTGCTTCAGTAATTGATTTAGCTTCTTGAACTTCTATAGAAAGTCTGAGTTTTTCTAAAGCATTTATATCAATATCAATATCAATATAACCAGGAATCGGAGAAATAACTATCCAAGATTTACGCCCAGTGTCGCTTAAATTTTCTTCAACACCATTATGAAAAAAGTCGAGCAAGCATTGACAAGCACCTGCATTTTTATCTTCTTTAGTAGCGTTGAGAATTACTAAATGACGAACATGGGGATTTAATAACAAATTGCGAATTAGTAAATTTATACCCCTAGTGGGTGAATACAACTGACCAATTACAGCGTACTCTGATGGTTGTAGGTGTTTTGCGATCGCTTGCTTCACCGTCCATCCTGTAATCACTGCCGTTTGCCCATAACCGTAAATCAACTGGTTGGGCTTGTGCTGTGCCGCGTAACTCGTTCCTGTCATGGTTTGTTAAAAGTCAAATTTTAATAATTTAGCATCAACACCAGGATCACAAATTTTTATTCAACACATCAGCGTCCCTCCGCGCTTCCCTCCGCGTACCTTGGCGTTAAAAAAATCACCCTCTTTCCAAAATTGTCGAGTTCAATTACCCTAATCATGGCGCGATCGCGTTACGATCTTCTCACAATCTTTTTGGAAAAGTTCTATTTTCACATTTTCCAGCTAAAATAGTATATCTGTTCTACTGAAACTCCCAACGCAACAATCCTTAAATCCATATATTTAGAGGCTCTAATGGCAATAAACACTGAGAATGCAGGCAAGCAAAAAGCGCTGAATATAGTACTCAGCCAGATTGAGCGCAGTTTTGGTAAAGGAGCAATCATGCGCCTAGGCGATGCTACCCGAATGCGTGTAGAGACTATTTCCACAGGGGCGCTCACCTTAGATTTAGCATTGGGTGGCGGTTTACCTAAAGGGCGCGTGATAGAGATATATGGTCCGGAAAGTTCTGGTAAAACCACAGTAGCCCTACACGCCCTCGCCGAAGTGCAGAAAAATGGCGGTATCGCTGCCTTTGTTGATGCTGAACACGCCCTTGATCCTACTTACGCTGCTGCATTAGGTGTAGATATAGAAAACTTGTTAGTTTCCCAACCGGACACTGGCGAATCAGCTTTAGAAATAGTTGATCAGTTGGTGCGCTCTGCCGCAGTTGATATTGTAGTTATAGACTCCGTAGCCGCACTAGTACCCCGCGCCGAAATTGAAGGGGATATGGGTGATATCCACGTTGGTCTACAAGCCCGGTTAATGAGCCAAGCTCTGCGTAAAATTACTGGTAACATTGGTAAATCTGGTTGCACAGTCATTTTTATCAACCAGTTGCGACAAAAAATTGGTGTTACATACGGTAGCCCAGAAACCACAACAGGTGGTAACGCATTGAAGTTTTATGCGTCAGTACGTCTCGATATTCGCCGGATTCAAACCTTGAAAAAAGGCACAGATGAATTTGGTAATCGGGTCAAAGTCAAAGTAGCAAAAAATAAAGTAGCACCACCTTTTAGAATTGCCGAATTTGACATCATTTTTGGTAAAGGAGTTTCTACTCTGGGTTGTCTGGTTGACTTAGCAGAAGAAACCGGCATTCTCCTACGTAAAGGTGCTTGGTACAGCTACAACGGCGACAACATTTCTCAAGGTCGAGATAACGCTATCAAATATCTAGAAGAGAAGCCAGAATTTGCCAGCACAATTGAAGGGCAAGTTCGTGAAAAATTAGACAAGGGGGCTGTAGTTTCTGCTAACTCTGTGGCGAAGATTACCGAAGAAGAGGAAGAAGAAGAAATCGAATTAGAGGAAGATTAAACAAGAAATGTGGGGACATGGAGAAGCTTTGGGATCAACAAATTCCAAAATCTCAGATCCATTGTCCCCCAGCCCAGAAAAATAATAGTCAATCCCAAATCGGTTTACTTTGCTGATATTGGGTTTGTCTTAATCAAAAGCCGTATAAAAATCTACTAAAATTCTACTACTTCAAACTCAAAAGTTGCAATTAGACTTTCCTCAACATATACCTCTATTTTATGTTTACCAAGAGGATCACCAGGAGCAATCTTCCAAAAATTTTTAATCACACCATTTACAGGTGTTTCTGTGCGCTTGGTAATGGCTGTAGTTCCGTCAGATGATATAGAAAAATTCTCAGATTCCTGTGTACTCCAAGTTTCTGGTGCTTTGGGTAAACTGAGAACCTCCCGCCATTTTACTTTACCTCGATGGTTCGGAAGTTTAATCTGCCAACCATAGGCATCACCTTTCTTTAAGGGTACTTTAGTTGTCGGGAAAAAATTAACTTTACCTTCACCATCAACTATCCTAACCCCAAACTCTGATTTAGCAACGGTAATCTTTTTACCATTAATTGACTGAGAATATTCTAGGGGTGCTTCCGCTAAAACAATCCTATTATTATTTAAATCCGCAGTTATAGCGCCCAATATCAACCAAAAAGAAGTTAGAAAAAGCCTAGCAGCCCAAATTCTTATAAGCATTATCTTCCTGTTAGATATTAGTATTTAATTCTCTCAATTTTAGCTATGTTCCGGGTTGAGATCCAAAAATTATCAATCGGTGAAAATAAGTATAAATATAGCCTAGGATATAATTCACTAAAATGCTAAAAATAGAAAAGAGAATACAAATATATTGCATCCTCTTTTCAAACTGTATTGCTGAGAACAGTTCCGCTTTTTAATCTTCGTCAAGTGCAGGAAAAAATTCTTCAAACCGCCACAAGGTATCTTTATTTTCAATGAACCAAATACGAGTTTCTGGTGTTAACTGACTCCAGACAACTTCAGGGGGAAGATGTGGAGAATCATACTGATATTCCTGACCAAGTATTCTGAGATTATCTAATACATTACCAGGAATACCAAGCTCTTGCCAGTTAACTGTGTAGTTTCTACCAGTAACTCCCGCAGTTGGATCAAAAACCAATTGTGCAGTTCTAATTAAGTCAGCAAAGTGTTGCGGTTTGAGTCCGATGATATCTTGAATTTCGATTGATTTCTTAGGCTCTGGAGGCATTGTAACTGAAGTGATGAAGATAGTTGGTTGATGGAACTTACTGCCAGAGATGATGCCCATAAATCTAGTTTAGCGCAGAAAATAAAGGTCAGCGTTACTGACCTAATAATTAGGAAATTGTGAGGTAAGTAACTAGGCGAAAATAAATAGAACTATGTTAAGTAAGGTAACAAATTCGGAAACTAGCTCGTAGTTAGGGCTTTAGCCCGAATTTCAGGTCTAAAGACCTGACTACAAACCTTTAATTATTTACGTTACTCTACTTAATTGTAATGTAATTATGCTACTTCCACTAAAACTGTCACCGCTGCAACTGCTATCAACATTTCGTCATTTTTATCGTTGAGAGACGGTATTGCTAAACCATCAACTACCATTCCCCCACTTTCTACGGTGAGAGATTTACGACCAAAGGGAAGAACAGCTAATACCTCTGCTTCTCGGACTTGTTCGGGGTAGGGTACTGCTACCTTGACTTCCACAATCATCTCATTTGGGTCTTTTAACCCGGCTATTTCCATAATACCAAGTAAGGCATTGTGAGCGATCGCATTTCTGACCGCCCTCGCTGCGGCTACAGTCGGTTCCTGTCCGTGCTGGTCTATTCCCATTCCCATTTCGATGATAAAGCGTTTTAGTGTCATTTGTAAATTCTCTAAATTCTGTACCTTTTACTTTATCTCTGTAGTGGTATTCTGTTATCAATAAATCACCAAGTTATCAGGGAACAGGGAACAGGGAACAGAAAAGAAGGCACTATTAAGAATTATTTAATCTGGATGTCGGGAAAGACAAGAGTAAATATTAAAATTATATTCTCCATGAACATCAACCGTCGTCAATTTATCACTACCTTGGGAGTAACTACTTTAGCAACCCATTTAGCAACCCAAATCCCTCCAGTTATTGCCAAAAAGTCACTTTCACCAAACACAATTATCAAACCGCCATGTTTACAAATTGGCGATACTGTAGGATTAATTTCCCCGGCAGGTATTGTTGAAGCTAAAGATATAGAAGATGCAAAACAAACTTTTATAAACTTAGGACTGAAAGTTAAAACAGGTGTACATATTTTAGATCGGGACGGATATTTAGCCGGAAAAGATGCAGACCGCGCCCAAGATATAAATACAATGTTTGCAGATAAATCGATAAAAGTCATTATTGCCATGCGTGGCGGTTGGGGCTGTAATCGGATTTTACCTTTACTTAATTATCCTCTGATCCGTTCTCATCCCAAAATTATTATGGGTTATAGTGATATTACTTCTTTATTATTAGCTATTAATGCTCGCAGTCGATTAGTTACTTTTCATGGGGCAGTTGCGACATCAACTTGGAATCAATTTACAGTTGATTATTTTAAACGGATATTATTTAATGCCGAAACTGTAATCATGGAAAATAATCACAATAGCGCTGGGAAAATAGAAGTAATTTCACCGGGAAAAGCCAGGGGTAAAATTGTTGGTGGTAACTTGTCCGTGATAGCAGCAATGGTGGGTTCAGTTTATTTACCATCTTGGCGAAAAAATATTTTATTTTTGGAAGATATTGGCGAAGATATTTATCGCATAGACCGAATGCTGACGCAATTAAAAAATGCTGGTATTCTACAGCAAATTAATGGCTTTATTTTTGCACAATGTACGAATTGTCAATTGGGAGATGAACCATCATTTACATTAATGCAAATATTAAAACAGCATATTCAGCCTTTAGGTATTCCAGCTTGGTATGGTTCTATGATTGGTCATATTCAAGATAAATTTACAGTACCAATGGGTGTAGAAGTAGAAATAGATGCTGAGAATGGAACAATCAAAATGTTAGAAGCGGCTGTAATAAGCTAATCGTCATTTAACTTGCTAATTTCTAGGACTTACGCACTATACAAATGAAACATGATCTGCATCAACTGGAATTAGTTATTTCCAGCATATTAGGTGCGTCAGATATCAACAATCTGTTTATTTGCAGGATTTATGCAGTAGTAAAGCACCCTACAACAGATTTTTAGTGTGACACTTGCGTAAGTCCTAAGCTTATTATCGCCACCCTAACCAACGTAAGCAAGGCACAATTAGGTAGT